>CALJPB010000407.1 GCA_937981305.1 uncultured Selenomonas sp. | reverse complement strand
TTTCGGCTGTTGTTGCTCCCTCCCCGCCGTGCTATACTGAGCACGGAAAGGAGGTGATTCAAATGATTAAAAGTCAAACGCTCGAGGCTGTTTGGGATATGATTCCAACACTTGCCGTACAGGTTCTTGCCGCTAAACATGACCTGTCAACAATGTCCTATCCCGATATGCTGAACGAGCTCAACAACATCATGGGCGATCTCTTTGCCGCCGCTGACCACCGTTTCAAAATAGGTACTCTTTTCCATGTTCCTTTTTCACCGCTGCCAACTCCTCAATCTTAGTATCATCGAGGAGCCGGCAGCTTTTTCTTTCATATTCTCTAGTCAAGACATCAAGAACCCACCGAACCTCAAAATATGTAAAGCTCTTTCCAGCGAGATATTTGTGAATCTCCTTGACCGCCAATGCAATATCTTCTCTCATCCCCTCACCTCCTCTCTGCTGCGCGGATGCCGTGTGCCTCCGCGCTCGCGGTTGTTGCCCTCCTCTCAGCGTGCTATACTGGACGTGGAAAGGAGGTGATTTTTATGTCGGAATCGCGCAGCAAGTATGCATTTCGCAGTTTCTTGGATGACCTCGCCGACAACCTCAAGTCTTGGCAAAATCTGATTGAGAAGGTTGGCACCAAAGACGTGCCGCCCTTAGCGTTTGCATATATGTCCCAAGCATACGCAAACGCCAAGGCGCTTCACGTCATACGAGCACTTGACGACAATGCCGCCACTCACAAAGGCAACGATCTGGATGATAATGTTGATCAAGCGTTCGTCGATTTCCTCCATCTGAACAAGACCTTCCTACAGGATTGTGCAGATGGGGCGAGTCTCCAAGAATCAAAGCGGTATTGCGTTGACCTTTTGGAAAAACTCGACAAGCTGAAACAGCAGCTATCGTAGCTCCCTAGGGTCAAACTTCTCAAACAGGCTGGCGTACTTTCCGCCGGCCTGTTCTGATTCCAGCAGAATTTCAATATTACCCTTCATGTTTTGCTCTTTGGCAAGTGCAACCGTATCATGAATAGCCTTCTCCATCTCTCTGACTTTCTCCATCAAGAATTGGTCAAAAACGAGCACCTTGAGTTCACAAGGCGGTACAAGCCCCGTCTTCAATCCATCATCAACAGCATTATTTAGATTACGCTTCGCCTCTCGAATCTTATCTGTTATGCTGAACCATTCACGCATAACACCAATAATCTCCTCCGGCGCGAAGGAAGCATTAAGATATGTCCGCTTCACTTCCATCTCCTCACCTCCTTATGCAGTCTGTTGTGCACCATCGGCGGCGTTGCGTGCACCATCGAAAAAGCCTGTCTTGCAGCCCGCCTCGAACATCGCTGCCTTACTGTTGTTGCTCCCTCCCCGCCGTGCTATACTCATCCCGAAAGGATGTGACTGCTTTGAAAAAACTACCTGTCGGAATCCGTCATTTCGCCCTTGACAGCCTTCGCAATCTGAAAATGTGGTACTATGCCGTCATTGACAAGCCTGTGCCCGTTCCGATGCGTGATGATTCCGATGCGAACGAGATAATAAAATGGGGGCTCGAATTCGGTACGCCCTCTGACATCATCGCTCGACGAAAACAGTTAATACAAATTGCTAAACCAATTTGCATATACTTCGTTCTGCCTGTCCTCGCTGGTGTTACCGTTTGGCTAATCATCCAAAGTATATCCACCCCATAATAATTCCCACCAAGAACCCCATAATCCATATCCCCCATGTATCCATAAAGGTATTGAACTTCTTTTGCTGTTCATACGCCTCGTCCAATCTGCGGTGGAATTGCTCCAAGGCATCCTCCGCTTCCTTTGTCAGCAGCTTTTTCTCTTCCTCTGTCACACTCTCACCTCCTATGCAGTCTGTTGTGCGCCGCTGTCTGTGGTATAATCATCCCGAAAGGATGTGCTCTGCATGAAAAACCTGCCTCTCAAAATCCGCCATTTCGCACTAGACACCCTCTACGAGATAAAATTGTGGTGCTACGCCATTATCAACAAAGCCGTCCCCGTTGCGCCACGCGATGACTACAGCAAAAGCAAGGATGGAAATTGGTACATCGAATTTAGCGCCCCCGCCGAAATCCAAAGACGCCGAAAAAAATTGCTTGGTTTTGGAGAAAAACTTATCATCCCCGTCTTGGCAACGGTGCTTGGCGGACTTATCTTGCGTTTTATCTGAAGAATATCTTCACCACAGCAACAATCAGCAACATTTCAACGAGCATTCCTACAAAATTCGCCCGCTTCAGATACGCGCCAACAGCGCGTAGATACTTTCTCTCTTTCCGCGCCGCCTTCATATATTGCCAATATGCATAGCTGTTCGCGTACTCCGTCTTTCGGAGCATCTGCCGCCATTCGGCTTCTGTCAGTTCCTCTCCCGCATTTGCGCGTTCTGTCAACTCCTTGATTCTTTCCACACTATCACCTCCTATGCAGTCTGTTGCGCGCCATCGGCGGTATCAATGAACAGTTCAAATGACACATTGAAAAACTTGCACAGTTTTACATAGTTCTCAAGACTACATCTCTGGCGACCATTGAGAATATTGCTTAGTGCCACCTCCTCAATGCCAGTCTTTTGTGCTACGAATTTTTGTATCAACCCACGCTCTTCAATGTACTGTTTTAACTTCCAGTACTGAAACACCCCTATCCCTCCTTTTTCTGATTACAAGTTTCTTGTTCTTGTTAAACTATATATTTATTTTCTTGTTCTGTCAATGCCTAATATAAATTTTCTTGTATTTTCTATTTACATTTTCTAAATTTTGATTTATCCTAGCTATAGGAGTTGATTCCATGAATGAGGTATTATTAAGTCTTTTACGGTCTGCACGTCTCTCTAAAAATATGCAGCAAAAAGAAGTTGCGGATTTTATGGGCGTTCGAGGAAGTACCATCAGTAATTGGGAAAACGGACGATCTCAACCTGATATTGATGAATTTATTAAACTATGCTCGATATATGGTGTGAATTACGCTGATTTTCTTACGAAAGCATACGGCGATGTCACCTTTCAAGAAAATATTTACACTCCCGAAGAAATTGCCCATCCCCAAAAATACCGCGCATTGGACGATAACGGACGCGCTGCAGTGGACAGCGTACTCAATACGCTATATGGACAGCGGTCTGATAAAATAGAGGACTCATCCGACGAAACTACCGCATCCTAATCCAATCAAAAAAGCCGCCCCATCGGGACGGCTCACGATAATTCAAGCAAAATAAAACCGCCCCGAAGGGCGGGCACTTATCTATCTGCTTTTGCTACATCACATTTCAGCAGGAATTTCCCCGCATAACCAACGATGCTAGACACGAGTATAACGAGTACCACAACGATGATCGCAGCGCAGGCAAGACCCATTACTACACCGAACACGAGACCGAAGGCACTGCCAAAACTGATGCTGAACGCACTTCCAAGCAGGCTGTCAAAGACTTGATACAGTATATCCATGATGTTCCCTCCTTCACCGAAAGGACAATGAGCGATATGATAGAGAATCCCCTGCCGTCGATTCCCGACGGTGTAAAAGAGAAGTTCTATGATGACGCGATTCACCCCGTCGCAAAACAAGCAGGACGCATTGCCGAGACGGTCGGCATGATTGTCAACAAGAAACTCGAACCTATCAGGCAATGGGCAAGTTACGGGATAGAAAACAATGAAAAACTTGAACAAGAGGTACAGAAACGACTCGCCGGCACATCCCCCGACGACATCATAACGCCACCGAAAGAAATTGCCGTTCCCACCATTATTGCAAACTCATACACGGACAGCGATGTTCTACGTTCATTATACGCAAATCTGCTTTCCAAGGCAATGGACAAAACAGAGAACTCGG
>CALJPB010000406.1 GCA_937981305.1 uncultured Selenomonas sp. | reverse complement strand
CGCGCGGCATGGAGTGCGGCAAGGTCGTCGTCCCCCCGCGTGAGGTCGCGGACGAATCCGTCCCGCCGAACCTCCGCATCGTCCACCGCGTCGCGGATGCATCCGACCGCGCACGCATCGAGGAGAACCATGCGCGGGAGCGGGAGGCGCACACCGTCTGTGAGGAGAAGATCCGTGAACTCGGGCTGCGCATGAAGCTCGTCGACGTGGAGCTCACCTTTGACCTGTCGAAAATGCTCTTTTACTTCACTGCAGACGGGCGCGTGGACTTCCGTCAACTCGTACGGGAACTCGCGGGCGTGTTCCGCACGCGCATCGAGCTGCGCCAGATCGGCGTGCGTGACGAGGCGAAGATGATGGGCGGCATGGGCTGCTGCGGGCGGCCGCTGTGCTGTGCGACCTTCCTCGGCGACTTCGTCCCCGTCTCCATCCGCATGGCAAAGGAGCAGAACCTCTCGCTCAACCCCACGAAGATCTCGGGCATCTGCGGGCGGCTCATGTGCTGCCTGAAATATGAGAGCGAGGGCTACGGCTGCGGCGGCTGTATGCGTACGAAAAAGGTGGAGTACACACCTGCGGTCAGCGACCGCGTCATCGTCGAGGACGGCGGGGGACGCATCGTGGCAGTGAGTGAGCAGCGCCGTACGGCGACCATTCTGATGGACGATGGGAAGACCGTCATCACCGCATGGGAGGAGGTCGTGCGCGCCGAGGACGCGGAGCATGGCGCAACTCCGCCGCAGATACAGGAGCGGCAGCACACCCCGCTCGGAGAGCGCAGAGAGCGTGAGCGTACGCTGCGCGACAGCCGTGACGGACAGGAGCGGCGGGAGCGTCCCGCACGCCGACAGCACGAACGTGCCGAGCGTGCGCCGCACGAGGGACGCGAGAACCGCGCGGGACAGGAACGTCCCGCCAAGAACCGCCGCCCGAATGCCAAACGCCGACAGAACCGTCCGCGTCCTCGGCGGGACGAGACATCCCATGAGTGACACGGCACAGCTGCGCCCGCACGAGCGCATCGACGACCTCTCGTTGGGCGGACGGCGCATCATCCAGCGCACGGATGAATTCTGCTTCTCCATGGATGCCGTTCTCCTCGCGCATTTCCCAACGCTCACGGGGCGTGAGCGCGTGCTCGACCTCGGCACGGGGACGGGGGTCATCCCCCTCCTCGCCGCTGACCACGCGGCGCATATCACGGCAGTGGAGCTCAGTCCCGTGCAGGCGGAGCTTGCCGCGCGGAACGTCAGAATGAATGGACTCACAGAGAAAATAACGGTGCGGGAGGGCGACTATCGCGACCCTCCCGCCCTTTTTGCGTGCGGAGCATATGACCTCGTATTCAGCAACCCGCCGTATCGCCCCGTCACGAGCGGCGCAGTCAGCATGGGCACACGCGCAGCGGCACGGCACGAGATCACCGCGACCCTTGCCGACACCGTGCACGCCGCATCGTACGCCCTGCGTCATGGTGGGCGGCTCGTCCTGGTGCATCTGCCCGAACGCCTCGGCGAGATTATCCTCGCCCTCCACGCGGAGCACCTTGCCATCAAGCGTCTGCGCATGGTACAGCCGTGTGCGGATCGTGCGCCGAACCTCATGCTCATCGAGGCGGTCAAGGGAGCGGCACTCACAGGGATGCGCCACGAGCCCGCACTCATCGTGCGCGATGCGGAGGGGCGGTATACCGACGAGATCCGCCGCATCTACGGGCAGGAGATGTGAGGAGAGCCCCTTTGCCGCACTGCATTCGGCAGTTCCTCGCAACAACGGGGGAGCTCATGGATCATAGGCGAAAAGCCTGCCCCGCCGCAGCGGGGAAGGGGGACCATGCGCAGCATGGTGGAAGGGGCGCCCAAAACTAGTGATTGACGTTTTCAAACATCTGCCATATAATAGATAAATGAGAAAATCCCCGTAGAGTAATGATAGCCTATATGTCTGCGGGGGGGGGACATTCATATGAAAATGATACCCCGCACAGCAGGTTCGCTTTCGTGGAGGAGAGGAAAAATGCTCAAAGGAATGAAGGCAAAGCGGCAGCTCGCCGCATTCGTCGCGCTCGCCGTCGGCGGTGCGTTCGCAGGGATGCCTGCGGCACAGGCGGCGGAATCATCGAATGACAAGAGCACGACGGTTGAGATGAACGACAATCGACTCACCGGCGATGGAACGGCGGCGCATCCTTACGGAGATATCGTCGGTACAGACCTGCTGAAAGGCTCTGTAACGGGCAATCATCTCACCATTGGTGAACTGATCCAGCCGAGTCCGGGACTCCCCTATGTGAATGGCTCGATAACGGCGGGCGGCAAGGCGGCGACGACCGCAGATGTGTCGGGCAATACGCTCACCATCAACAACATCAACCTCGTCGGGAACGCCTATGCCGGCGAGGGCAAGGGGAGTGTATTCAACAACATCGTCGAGATGAACGGTGGCACGGTGACGGGCGAACTCCACGGCGGTCATGCAGAAAGCATGGTTCAGCAAACGGGAACGGACAAAGCAATCGAAAATACCGTTCGCATGAGCGGAGGCACGGTGACGGGGGCACTCTATGGGGCATACTCCGTCAGGGGCGGTGCGACGCATGGCAAGGTGGAGCTCACGAACGCGGGCGGTACCATATACAGCACAGTAAAGGCAGGTGCGGAAGGCATCGCCATCGCGGGCGGCAGGGGAAAGACCTCGGCGAACAACAACGATGTCGTTATCGAGCGCGGTACGGTCGAGGGCAAGGTCTACGGCGGCTATGCCGAGAATATCTCCACCAACGGAGCAACGGCGGGCAACCGTGTCACCATCGGTGATGTGAAGGGCGACTATACACCGAATCTCACGAAGGCGGAGCTTTACGGCGGCAATGATACGGTTCACTACAAGGAGAGCGAGCTGACCGTAAGGACAAAGAACGTTACCACGGTCTCCGCGAAGAATTTTGACAAATATACGTTTGCACTGAATGCGGGCATTCATGCAGGTGGCACTATGCTCACGCTGACCGAGGATGGAAATGCGCTCGGGCGTAATGTCAGCCTCGCAGACTTCAAGATTGATGCAGCGGGGTGGAGCGGCAAGGGCGTCAATGCACAGAATCAGGACGTGAAGGGCTACTATGGCGAGGTCGGTACCGTTACGCTGATGAAGGACGGCAAAACGCCAAACAATCCGACACTAAGCAACCGTGCCTCAAACCTCTATATTACGAACCCTTCTGCTCAGCCGACGGGGGTCAGCGAAGACTACGAGTATCAGATGTCGGTGAACTCTTATGTGACACCAGATCATCTTCTTGCTCCCCAACGCTCGACAACGTGGCGCGAGGTCAAGGCTACCTTCCATCGCTTCAAGAACGCCGACGCGACCTACAACAGTTCCGCTGCTGTGAACGGTGCTATCTACGGAGGCTATTCCATCTGGGAGAAGCAGAACGTCCGTGACAACAAGCTGAAAATCACGAACGCAGGAGGTACACTTCTGCCGAACGGAGCATATCAGGGGACGCTTTCGGCATACGGCGGCAAGACAACCAAAGGGGCAGATGCCATTAACAACCAGCTCAGCATGACGGGCGGCGTGATGGCGAACCTTTACGGCGGTCATGCGGAACACGAGGGCAGTGTCAAGGACAATGGGGTTGTTCTCACGGGTGGCACGGTAACGGGCAAAATCATCGGCGGACGTTCTGTAGGCGGCACGGGTGCTGTTCAAAGCAACAAGGTCATTGTGGAAAACGCTGTAGTTGGCGGACGTGTCACGGGCGGCTCGGGCAAAACGACTGTCGCGGACAACGAGGTCACCATCGGCGGGAATCTCATCACGAATACCGTTCACTCGGTCGTTGGCGGCGATGTCGTGGGCGCATACATCGATGGCGATGACAGTACCAGTCGTACGGCGAAGGGGAACAAGGTCACGATCACAGAGGGGGATATTCAGGCGCTCGTCTACGGTGTCTACGGCGATTTCTGGGCATCGGGCAGCGCGCAGGATACCCATACGCCGACTGTCGAGAAAAACACGGTCACGATCAGCGGCGGCTCTGCAAAGGACATCCGCGGCGCATATCTGAAGAGGATCGGTACGGCATCGGAGAACGAGGTCACGGTGACGGGGACGGCGAAGCTCGGCGATAAGATCTATGGTGCCTACACAGACGGTACTGCCCGTCTGGTGGGGAACAAGGTCACAATTCGTGCCGGCTCGGATGCCGTCGTCAACAATGTCTACGGCGCACTCTCCAACGGCACATGGTCCAACGGCAAAGGCACGGACGGCGAGGTAACAGGCAACAAGGTCACCATTGAAAGCGGCGACGTTCGCAATGATGTTGTCGGTGGAGAGAGTACCTTATCGGCGTACAATGCTGCCACTGTTACGAAGAACGAGGTCACCATCACGGGCGGCGTCGTCCACGGTGATGTATACGGCGGCATTACGTATGTCAATGAACCCACGGGCAATGATAAAATAGAAAAATCGTCCGGTGGGAACATCGTCACCATCACAGGCGGACGCATCGGTGGTTTGAGAAAAGACGGCTCGACGGTGGATTCCGCCATCTACGGCGGCTATGCCCGCGGGACGAACAAGACCGTTGAGACGGGGAACACAATCAACCTCGGTTCGCCGGACGGACAGTACAACGCAGATCTCGCGCATACGACCCTCTACGGCGGTGCAACGCGGGCAGACGGCAACACACTGAATGTCAAGGCGAAGGACATCACCGTCAAGGCGGTTTATAACTTCAAATACTACAAGTTCTTCCTCACCGATCAGATCAAAGCGGGCGACACCATGCTCACGCTGACGGGGCAGGATCCTTCGGGTAAGCTCTTTACCGGGACGCAGAGCGTGGACTTTGCGAAATTCGGGCTGGATCTGACACGGATGTCGAACCGGCAGATTGCGGGGCGGGTCACACTCATCGACGTTTCCAAGTCCAACGGGCTGTCGTTTACAAACTACGATCCGCAGGGTGCCTCGGCAGTGACGCAGACGAACGGGGACTATGAGTATTCCCTGCGTACGGATACGAATGAGGCGACAGGCAAGAAAGTCCTGCTCGACTACAACCGTTTCCAAAACGGTGATGTAAAATACGAAGCGACGGATGC
>CALJPB010000405.1 GCA_937981305.1 uncultured Selenomonas sp. | reverse complement strand
TGGGAAGATCTATATCTTCTCCGCAGCGATCGACGCGGGGCACCTCTGGCTCGCAGGTGTCGGCTTCGTCATGTCGATGATGTCCGTCTACTACTACCTGCTCGTCATCAAGGAGATGTTCCGGGATATCGAGGAGGGGGAGAAGTGGACAGCGGAGCATATGCGTCTGCCGCTCCCCGCGAGTGCGATGGGGGTTATCGCCGTCGCCTTTACGCTCATCATCGGTGTGTGGGCGGAGCCTCTTGCCATCTTTACCAATGTGGCGGTCTATACTTTTATGAGATAACCTGACCTCTTGCCTTCCCTTCATATGGGGGAAGCAATCATCCGTAAATAAAAAACGCTCGACGAATGTCGGGCGTTTTTTATACACTGGGAACAGGCTGCTATTTGATCTCGTCCATGATGGAGTCGTCGCCGCCCTTGAAGAGCATATATCGTGCAAGCTCCTCCTGGAACTGGCCAATATCGGCGGGCATCCACTTGCCCGTGTCCTTGTCCTTCTTGACCTCGACCTCGAAGGACTGCTGTCCCGCGACCTTGGCATTCTTCATATCGTCGGAGAACAGCTTCAGGTAGATATCACCGAACTTGTCAAGAGCGGACATATCGTTTGGATCCATCTTCTCGACCTCTTTTTCCATCTTTTGCATGGAACCCATCATGACGGAAGCGAATTCGATGTAGTCGGTCGTGATCTTGACCTTCGCGGAATTATCGCTCTTGGATACGACCTCCGTCTTGATCTTCAGTTCTTTGAGCTTGTCGCCCATGATCTTCTGGGCACTGTCCATTCCTTCCTGCGTTGCACTGAGACTCTTCCCAAGCTCTTTGATGAAGACCTCACTGATGGGCTTGGCACCGTCGCCTGTCAGCTTGAAATCCTTCATCGCGGCGGTATCACCGTGACCGATTCCCTCCGCGAGTGCCTGGACATCAACATTCGGATCGTTCCCGCCGCAGCCCATGAGAGTGACGCTCGTAAAGAGTGCGAAACAGAGGGCGAGCAAGAGCTTGCTCATCGTTGACATATAGGTGTTCATCGTCGTTCCTCCTTTTTCGTGAGAAAAATACCAAAACCTCATCAATCAGCCTTTCTGCATATTCTTCAGAAAGCTCATCTCTATTCTACCACAATAAGAAGAAAATTGTACTGTCATAAATGACAGGTTTTACGAAAAAATTTGAAAATTTTTTCGTAGTTTTCTATGGAATTTATCACTGCTTCCCTATATATCCCAATGCAGCTGTTCGGGATTCGGTGTCGCGCGGTCGATCTCGCGCAGGATCCACGGGGCGTTTTCATGTGTCGCGGCGAACGCCTCCGCAAGTCCCTGTTCGTAGGCGGGCGGGATCTCCATCGCGTGAATCGCCATGTGCATATAGTCCTTTGCAATGAGAACGACACCGCGCTCGGCGGCGAGATGCGCCTTGAAGCGATAGCCGTAGTAAAGATACGAGTTGTGCGGCACCGCCTCGGCAAGGCCGTCAAAGGCAGCGATGCGCTCATCTGCCTCCATCTCCGCTTCCTCGGTCATGCGCAGCTTGTGCATGAGATTCCAGCGATCCGCCCAGAGTTCGCCGCGCAGGATGTACTTGTAGAGGAAATCTGTGGATTCGGCACATTCAATCGCCAGGTTGATGTGCTCAAGCGCAGCTTCTTGCGTCACCTTGTCCGCCGCTTCGAGGGCACTCAGCCCCTGCATGGCATAGACTTTTTCCTCGACATCCTGTGCAAGATCCTCGTTCGGCTCTGCGCCCACGACGCTCAGAAAGAGTTCCAAGGCTTCGGCATGGTATTCTTCGGTCTGTGCGAGGAAGTGGGCAAGGCGTGCGCGTGCGTGCCAGTCCTCCACACCGCCGGCAAAGAGCTCATGCGGCGGGGCTGCCGCACCGAGGCGATCCGATACAACGTGGATGAGTTCGTGAAAGCGTTCCTGTGTCATAGTTCTATCACCTGTTTCATACGGTCTAGGAGGGGGAGGTCGTGCGTAATGACGATGAGTGTGCCGCCGCGTGCATCGAGTGCCGCGAGCACACCCTCAATCAGGCGAGCACCACGTTCCGCATCCAGTCCTGCTGTGGGTTCATCGAGGAGGAGCAGCGGGGCATCAGAGGCAAGAGCGAGCGCCGTGAGAAGGCGGCTGCGCTGTCCGCCCGAGAGCCGTGCGGCATTCGCCCCCAGAGGTTCATCCAGCCCCGCAGGAAGTGCCCGTACCACATCAGCGAGCTGCGCTGTCTCAAGTGCATCCCACATCCGCTGTTCATCCATATCCTCATGCAGACGCAGGAAATTGTCACGCGTCGATGTGCTGAAGAGATAACTCCCCTGTAGGGAAGCTCCAAAGAGGGCGCGTGATGCATCGGCAGAAAGGTCGGTATGCGCTACTCCTCTATATGAGATTGTACCACTGTCGGGCTCCCACAGGCGCAGGAGGAGGCTTGCGAGCGTCGTTTTGCCCGCGCCGCTTTCACCGATGATCGCTGTGTGCTCCCCACGTCGAATCGTAAAGGAGAGTTCGCGTACGATGGGAACGGAGGGATGGTAGCCAAATGTAATGTTCTGCGCCGCAATCAGTGGGAGAGCCGTTTCAACCGGTGGAGGAGCTGCAGACACTTTTTTTGCGGGAGCGGCTTCCCGCGCGGGCAGGATCGTCTCCGCCGCCCGCACCGATTCGACCGCACCGAGGCTTGCCGTGGGGAGGGGGCGGTACTCGCTGAGCAGGGCTTCGAGGACAAGTACCCAGACGGCGTACTGCACGCCCGTCAATGTCCCGTCCGCGACGCACGACGTAAGCAGAATAATCAGAAGCATCCAGACCGTGACACGCAGGACATCGAGGAGTGTGAAGAGCCGCTCGCGCTTCGTGCGTTTTTCATTCTGTTTTTGTTGAAAATCCTCTGCTGCGCAGTCGAGCTGTCCCTGCGTCCGTGTGAGTGTACCCGCCGCCGCGAGCTCCGTACGTCCGTCGAGGAGATCGAGCAGGACACTGCGGTAGGCGGTACTCTCCATACGCAGATCGCTGCGGTGGAGCAGATGGGGCAGGGTGAGATGGAGGAGATAGAGCAGGACGATGAGCAGTACGCCAAGTGAACTGAGCGGGAGCAGCGCGGCACAGATTGCTGCGGTGAGGATACCGGCAATGAGCGGCTGCGGAACGGTGCGCAGGTAGAAGTCACGCAGGGTCTCGCAGCCCGTCAGGAGATCGTGCAGAAACTCCCCCTCGCGAACATTGCCCTCCCGCAGGGGAATCACCGCAGCAGAGCGGCGGTAGGTTGCCTGCTGGAAATCCTCATAGCAAGAAAATGCAAGGCGATGGGAGAGCAGACGATCAAGGTAGCGGAAGACGGCGCGTCCGATGCCGCAGGCGCGCACCATCGTGATCGCCAGTGCAAGCGCAGAGAGAGGCGGCTGCAGTGCCGCGCTTGCGATGATCCATGCAGCCGTACCGATGAGGGCGATGCCCGCACCCGCCGCAAGTACCCCCGCAAGCAGTGCAGGCAGTGCCTTGCTTGGAGCCGCAACTGCAAGCAGACGAAAGAGTGCTGCCGTCATACGTCTCCACCTCCCAATGTGATGACCCGATCCGCCCATGCGATGAGGGCGGGGCGGTGCGATGTCAGAATCAACGTGCGATGCTGTGCGAAGCGCGTGAGTGCGTCGATGACAAGGACTTCGGTATCCCCGTCAAGTCCTGCCGTAATCTCGTCAAGCAGTACGATCGGACGATTCTGGAAAAAGGCACGCGCCAGCCCCAGACGGTGACGCTCCCCCGCAGAGAGCGGATGCCCCCCCGCACCGAGCGGTGTCCGAAGCCCCGCGGGCAGTGTGCGCAGAAAGCCGCCGAGGGCAGCAGCTTCAAGTGCCGCAGTGACGGATTCGTCCGTGGCATCCTTCAGCCAGAGACTGACGTTTTCCGCGAGCGTTGCCGTAAAGATATGCGGCTCCTGCGGGACATATGTGATGAGATGCGTGCGCGTTTTCTCGGAGAGCTGCGCCAGATCGAATGAATTTCCCTCACCTGCGCCGTCCGAAAGTACGATTTTGCCCTCTGACGGTACAACCTGACCTGCAAGCAGGAGGAGCAGCGTCGACTTGCCAATGCCGCTCGCTCCCGCAAGTACAGTGGATTTCCCCGAAGGGAATATGAGGTTCAGATCTGAGAGGACAGTCTCCTCGGTCAGTGGGTAGCAATAGGATAGGTTTTCCGTATGTACGGCGGGCGGCGAGAGAATCTGACTCCGTGCTCCGTCCGTAGGAGCGGGGAGGTCAACATAGGGCAGGAGTGCCGTCTCTGCCGTCTTGGCATCCATCGCCGCGTGGAATGCGATGCCGCCCTCGCGCAGCGGCTGATAGAACAGCGGCGCAAGGATGAGCACGAAGAACGCTGTCTGGAATGTCATCATACCATCGAGCAGACGCAGACCGATGGAGACGGCAATGAGCGCGATCGAGAGGGTTGTGATGAGCTCCAGTGCAAATGCGGAGACAAAGGCGAGCCGCAGAACGGAGAGCGATGCCTCGGCAAAGCTGTGGCTCATGCGCGCGAGATGGGCGCCCTCGGCATCGATGCGACGAAAGATCTTGAGCGTCATCGCCGCACGTACGAGCTCGCCAAAGCCGTTCGTAAGCGCCTGCATCTTGTCCCACTGCCGCTCGCTCGCGCGGCGTGTCGCCTTTCCGATGAGGAAGAGCAGGAACGGCGCAATTGGCAGCGTCACGAGGAAGAGCAGCGCCGAGAGTGGGTCTGCAAACGCCGTGACGATGAGGATCAGCGGGATCAGTACCGCACCCGCAATCATCGTGGGCAGTACCGTGTGGAAGAATGGGTCGAGTGCGTCGACACGCTCCAGTGTCAGCGTCAGTGCGCCCGCGGATCCGCGCCCGTGCCGAAGCATCGCCTCATGCAGGGCGGTACGTGCGGAGAGGCGCACGCGATGGGAGAGCTGTGCCTCAATGCGAGACTTCGGGAGACGCAGGAGAGCCATCGATAGGACGCACAAAAACAGCATCAGAAGATCTGATGCTGTTTCGGTACGTCCGCCGTGCTCCATGAATACCGCATTCACGATGACGGAAGTTTTCCACGCCGCCGCGACAACAAGACCTCCGTGGAGGAGTTCAATCGCCGTGCGTACGAGGATGATATTTCGCTGTGTATGCAGTGCAGAGCGTAAAATGGACTTCTTTTTTTTCATATGTATCAGTACGCCTGATGTCCTGTATCATTCGGAGAGATACGCTTGCGGAAGATGTAGTACGTCCAGATCTGGTATCCAAGGACAACGGGGACGAGAATGACCGCCGCAATCGTCATGATGGAGAGCGTGTACTGCGTCGAGGACGCATTGTAGATCGTGAGGCTCCATCCGGGGTTAAGGCTTGAGACCATGAGCCGCGGGAAGAGTCCGGCGAAAAAGCCGACTGTTGTCCCGACGATGGCAAGGCTGCCAAGTACGAATGCGGGCAGCTGTGCTCCCTTATACATTGCACCGAGACCCGCAACAAATGCTGCCGCCGAGAAGACGAGAGCACCGGCTGCAAGCGGGCTGGCATAGAGATCTGTCTCCGTGTATGTGAGCACCATGCAGAGCACATAGAGAAGTGCTGCAGCGACGCCGAACTTCAGACCAAGCACGCGTGCACGGTCGAGGAGGTAGGTACTCGTGAGGCGCAGGCGCAGGAACGCCGCACCGTGAAAGGCAAAGACGGCGACGAAGGTCAGACCGCCAACCACCGTATAGGGAGTCAGGAGATCAAAGAAATTTCCCTGATAGACCATGTTCGAGCCAATGGGCAGACCCGCGATCAGATTTGTGACGGCAACTCCCCAAAGGAATGCGGGGACGATGCTGCCGAATGCAATCGCATAGGACCAGCGGCGCTGCCATGCGTCGTCCGAACGCTGATGGCGGAACTCGAATGCGACACCGCGCAGGATGAGCGCAACCAGCATGAGGAAGAGTGCGAGATAGAAGGTGCTGAACATCGTCGCATAGACGTGCGGGAATGCCGCAAAGGTTGCGCCGCCCGCCGTAATCATCCAGACCTCATTGCCGTCCCAGACGGGGCCGATGGAACGAATCACCTGGGAGCGGTCTTCCTCCCTGTTTGAGAGAAGCGTGAGAAGTGTGCCGACACCGTAGTCGAATCCCTCAAGGAAGAAGAATCCCGTGAAGAGAACGACGATGAGCACAAACCAGAGAATATTGTAGTCCATTCTTACTTCCCTCCTTCGATGGCAGGTGTGATCTGCGTGCGGCGGATGAAGCGGAAGGCGAGGTAGAGTGCCGTGATCAGGAGCAGCAGATAGACCACCGTAAACCCGATCATCGAAATCATGATCTCAGCCGATGTGAGATTGGGCGAGACACCGTCCACCGTCTTTTGAAGTCCGACGACGAGCCAAGGCTGACGCCCCATTTCCGCGACAATCCAGCCGCAGGAGTTTGCGATAAAGGGAACGATGACGAGCCACGGGAGCGCGTAGAGTAGCTTCTTTGCCGTAAACAGTTTGTCCTTTTTTGCGAGGTAGAATACGACGAGCGAGACGAGTACCATGAAGAAGCCGGCTCCGACCATTGCACGGAAGGCGTAGAAGAGCATCGTTACATGCGGGCGGTAGTCTCCGGGACCGAATTTCTCGACGGCCTCCTTCTGGAGATCGTTGATGCCGCGCACCTCGCCCTTGATGTTGTCATGCACCATGATGGTGAACATATAGGGAATCGTGACCTCGAAATCGTTGTGCCCCTTCTCCATGTTCGGATAGGCGAGCACGGCAAACGGAGCAGGATCCTCCGTATCCCAGAGTGCCTCCATCGCTGCGAGCTTCATCGGGCTTGCCTGTGCGAGGTACTGCGTATGCAGATGTCCGCTTGCAATGACGCCGACGACACCGACGATTGTGTAGATTGCACCCGCCTTGATCGCCTGTGTGAATGCGTAGCGCGACTCCTCATCGTGGAGCAGCTTCCAAGCCGAGACTGCCATGACGACGAAGCCTGCCGTTGTGATGCCTGCAAAGAGAGTGTGCGACTGCTCGCCGAGAATATAGTGGTTGGTCACAAGTTCAAAGAAGCTTGCCATTTCTGCACGACCGTTTGCGATTGTATAGCCAACGGGGTGCTGCATGAACGAGTTCGCAACGAGAATCCAGAATGCCGACAGGTTGCTGCCGATGGCGACAAGCCAGATGCAGGCACAGTGCGCTTTTTCCGAGAGCTTGTCCCAACCGAACATCCAGATGCCGAGGAACGTCGACTCAAGGAAGAACGCCGTGAGCGCCTCAAGTGCGAGTGGGGCACCGAAGATATCACCCATAAAACGGGCGTACTCCGACCAGTTCATGCCAAACTGGAATTCCTGTACCAGACCTGTGACAACGCCCATCGCAAAGTTGATGAGAAAGAGCGTGCCAAAGAAATGCAGCAATTTCCGACAGGTCTTTTTCCACTCCGGTCGCTTCGTCTTTACATAGCACGTCTCAAGCATGGCGACGAAGATCGCCATGCCGAGGGTGACGGGGACGAAGAGAAAGTGATAGATGGTGGTGATTGCAAACTGCCATCGCGACAGCAGCACTTCTTCCATTTCCAAACCCCTCCTAAAAATAAAACCTGTGATAATATCACCGCCCTTTGTCACACGGATTGCGACAAAAGCCCTTGATTCGGTGAATTATATCATAGGTTAAAATGAAATACAAGTTAGGCGAATATTTTTAATTATTTAGGAATAAATATTTGTTAGCTTTATTCACGAAATGTGTTTATTATAAGCATGATAAGGAGGATAAGCAGTGCTCCCGCGACAAGGAAATAGGGGAGAGGAATCCCACCGTAGAAGGAGAATGCGCCAGCTGCCGCAGGGACAAAGAGCAGAAGGAAAAAAATATTGATCCATCGGTTTTGTTTTGCACGCGTGCGCGCAGCGTTGCTCGTGTCCCAGAGGGAAACGAGGCACGGAAGCCCCGTGGCATCGAGTGTGATGTCGGGGGTGAAATTTGCGGATCGTCCCTGATTACGCAGTGTCTGCGATTCGAAGTAGGCAGCGTCCTCGGGCGACATCAGCGGTTCAATCACCTGTGGGTGATCTGCCGGCTCCGGTCCGCGCAGCAGTTCCTCGTGCAGCGGATCGTGCGGTGCTTTTTCATCTTCAGCGGCGGGGGACTTTTCGTACGAAGATGGGCAGGCAATGCTGATGTCCGCCGCACGCAGTGCCGCCTGATCCGTTATCGGATCGCCGATCATCGCAACGACCGCACCGCGTGATTGGAGGAGGCGGATCTCGCGCGCTTTGTCCGTAGCCGTAAGATCCGAGCGCACCTCGCTGATGCGCAGCTCCTTGCCCGTCGCGTTTGCGAGACGTTTCGTCTCACCTGTGAGGAGAATGAGGCTGAGCCCGCGTTCCTTGAGTGCGGTCAGGGCACGCCGCACTTCGGTGCGCACATCGTCGCGAACGGCAATGATGCCGCGCGCATACTTGCTCGAACTGACGAAGAGTGGTGTCTGTCCGCTCGTGGCGAGCTGATCGGCACGTGTGAGAAGTGCCGCACTGATTTCAATGTTTTCTTCCTGCAGCCATTCCTTTTTTCCAACGCGTACGGGTGTGCGTGCAATGAGAGCCTCCACGCCGAAGCTTTCCGTCTCACGTGCGGCAGAGTGACGCTGCAAATGCAGACCGCGCTGGACGGCGGTATCGTAGAGTGCGTGTGCATAGGGATGCGTCGCCTCACGTTCGGCACTTGCCGCAAGCGCGAGGAGTGAGCCCTGCGTCATCCCCTCCGGGATGAGCGCGGAGATGAAGACATTGCCCTCCGTGAGCGTGCCGTTGCGGTTGAATGCAACCGTGTCCACCTGCAGCAGTTCAGTCAACGCTCCTATACGGCTGCAGGTGACGGCAGTGTCCCGCAGCCGGCGTTTGATCCTGAGGGCGATCAGCCGGCGGGAGACCATGAACGGCAGCGGCGAAGCGGCGAGGAACACGCCCAGAAAAATTTCGGATGCCGTTTCGATTGAAATACCGTCCGCCATGTACCAATATCCCGCCGCTCCCGCCGCGAGAAGGACACTGGCAATAAAATGTGAAAATGTGGAAAAACTTTTTTTCAAGGACGTTCAACTCCTGCCCTATAGATGTTACAGGGGCATTATAGCATAGGCGCGGAGATGTGACAAATTCATTCGCGCCTCCTTGCCATCTGTAGTGAGAAAATAGTAGTATTGAAGAAAATGATTTATGCTTGGGAGGAAACAAAATGAAAGCAGTTGTTGTATATGAGCCCGGCGGACCGGAGGCTCTCGTGTATACCGATGTGCCGCGTCCGATGGTCAAGGCCGGATGGTCTCTTGTGCGTGTGCGCGGGTTCGGCATCAATCATTCGGAGATCTTTACGCGGCAGGGGCTTTCTCCGACCGTCACCTTTCCGCGCATTCAAGGACAAAATGGATTTGGCAAAGCGGTTGTTCTCGTATAGGAAACGAATCGCTTTCTGCTGTTATGGAAGATTTTCTTGTGTGTAAATCGTTTCTATGGTATAATTTGGTTATTGTGATAATGTAAATTACATTTTGGAGATATGACATGGAGCTATTGCACGCAGTTTTTTCCATCTTTTCAGAACGCAGTGCGTTCTTCGTACAGCTTTTGGTTGAGCATCTGTGGATCTCGGGGGCAGCAATCGGCATCGCTGTCGTGCTCGGCGGGGCGGCGGGCATCCTCATTCATCGTTACGAGCGCGCGGCGGCACCGACGCTTGGCATGGTGAACTTCCTCTATACGATCCCGTCGATTTCGATGCTCGGATTTTTGATTCCGTTTTTCGGCATCGGCAACCGCTCGGCGATCATTGCACTCACGATTTACGCACTCCTGCCGATGGTGCGTGCGACGCATACGGGGCTCGCGCAGATACAGCCCTCGCTTGTGGAGGCGGCAGTCGGCATGGGCGGCTCGGCGTTTCATGTGTTGACGCGCGTTCAGATTCCGCTTGCGATGCCCGTCATCATGTCCGGGATTCGCAATATGGCGACGATGACGATTGCACTTGCCGGCATTGCGTCCTTTATCGGTGCGGGCGGTCTCGGTGTCGCCATCTATCGCGGCATCACGACGAACAACCCCGCGCTCACGATTGCGGGGAGCCTCCTGATCGCCGTGCTTGCGCTCGTGGTGGACGGCGCACTGGGGCAGGTCGAGGCATGGCTGAAACGCCCCGCACGCATCACAGGAAACGTACGCGCTGCCTATGTGGGGGCAGCTGCCGTACTGCTCATTGCCGTGAGCACTGTGACCTACGGCTTCTTCGGCAAGGCGGATGTCGTCCACATTGCGACCAAGCCGATGACGGAGCAGCTGATTATGGGCGAGATGCTGAAACTCGTGATTGAGCACGATACGGGGCTCGAGGCACGCATCACAGCGGGTGTCGGCGGCGGTACGTCGAACATCCAACCTGGGATGGAGAGCGGTGCATTCGACATTTACCCGGAGTATACGGGAACGGGTTGGAACATGGTGCTCAAGGAGGCGTCAAAATACAGCGAGGAGCTGTTTCCGCAGCTGACCGAGGAATACGAGCGGCGTTTTGCGATGCGTTGGGTCGGGATGTATGGATTCAACGATACGTTCGGCATTGCCGTGCGGCGTGAGATTGCGGAGCGGTATGATCTGCACACGTATTCTGACCTGCGCCGTGTAGCCCCTAAACTCGTCTTTGGTGCGGAATACGATTTTTTTGAGCGTGCGGATGGTTATCCTGCGCTCTGCAAGGCGTATGGGCTGGATTTTGGCCGCACGGTCGACCTTGATATCGGGCTGAAATATCAGGCACTCGCAAACAAGCAAATTGATGTGATGATTGTGTTCACGACAGATGGACAGCTTGCGGCGGCGGATGCGCGTGTGCTCACGGATGATCGGAACTTTTTCCCGTCCTACCGTTGCGGCAACGTTGTGCGTGCGGAGGTGTTGGAGCGGCATCCGGAGCTTGTGCCTGTGTTGGAGAAGCTGACGGACAGTATTACGGACGAGGAGATGGCAGCGATGAACTACGCTGTCGAGAGCGAGGGGAAGGAAGCGCACGCGGTCGCGGAGGAATTTCTGCGCGGGAAAGGAATTATTTGAGCGGAAATCCGAGGGGCATTGTACGAAGTTGTTTTGACTCCGTACAACAGCCCCTGTTCGTGTTAGCGCTCAAGGCGCCCCTACCACCGCTTTGCGGTCCCCCTCCCCCGTGTCGAGCGGTCAACGTCAACCAATCACACTTCGCTAACGCTTGTGTTCTTGGGACGTTTTCCCATACGACC
>CALJPB010000404.1 GCA_937981305.1 uncultured Selenomonas sp. | reverse complement strand
GTACGCCATCTTGGCACACGGCTGGGATTTCGTGGCGCTGATCTCACGGCACTCATCTTCACCACCCTCGCACGCAACTCGCCGCTCGCACTGGCAATCGCCGCTGCTGCATTCCCCGACCGCCCTCTGACCATACTCGCCCTCATCATCGGACCGCTGATTGAGCTGCCTGTACTCGCGCTGATCGCACAGCGAATCCGAAAGACACAATCCGGCGAATGATATCCGCAAACATGGCACTATTTTCAGCGTTCCTTCATATAGAATTATCCCTGTGATCGTTTGCACACAGCAAAAAGCGCGCCCCCCCTAGAGAGCGCGCTTGTCTTATTTTTTCAGTTGTTCCGATGAATGGCAGCAGGCAGGTGTTTCGTCACAGGACGAGCAGCTGCTTCCGCAGCAGTCCTCCCTGCCCAGACAAAAGTTCCGATAGACGTGGCGGACTGCAAAAAAGAGTGCGACCGCCACGAATGCACCAACGACATAGGTCGCCATAGGAATCCCTCCTCAGAAAACGAATCCTTTCATCAGAATCCGAGTGCCCGACCGATCTGATAGACGAGAAGTGAAACAAACCAAGCAATCGCGAACATATAGACGGCAGAGAAGCCGACCCATTTCCACGCGCCCGTCTCTTTCTTGAGCGTACCGAGTGACGTGACACACGGCGTGTAGAGCTGTGAGAACACCATGAAGGCAAGTGCCGAAAGACTTGTAAACGCTGCGCCCATTCCCGTCTGGAGCATCGTGGAGGCCGTGTCGACCGCATCTGCCGCCTCTGTCGAGACATCGGCAACACCGTAGAGAATGCCGATTGTCGCAACAACCGTCTCCTTCGCCATGATGCCGGAGAGGACAGCCGCGCCGGCCTCCCACGTTGCAAAGCCGTGGAATGTGAAGAGCACAGACATCCAGCTGCCAAGTGTTGCGAGAATGCTGTCCTCGATCTCGCACGGCCCGCTGAAGTTGTAGTTCGACATAAACCAGAGGATGACCGATGCCGCAAAGATAATCGTACCGGCCTTGATGAGGTATCCCTTGCCCTTATCCCATGTCTCCAAGAGAACTGAATTCATATCGGGCATACGGTACGGCGGAAGCTCCAACAGGAAGGTTGAGCCCTGTGCCTTGAACATGGTCGAGCCGAGCAGCTTTGCCACAACGATTGCCATGACCATGCCGATAACATACATGAGGAAGACAACGTTCGCCGCATTATCGGGGAAGAACATCGCTGCAAACAGTGCCATGATCGGCAGCTTCGCACCGCACGTCAGGAATGGCGTAACGAGGATCGAGACCATGCGGTCTTTTTCCGAGTCGAGCGCACGTGCACCCATGATGGCAGGAACAGCGCAGCCGAAGCCCATCATCAGCGGCATGATGCCCTTGCCCGTCAGCCCGCAGCGGCGCATGATCGGATCGGTGATGAACGCGATGCGTGCCATGTAGCCAGTGCCGTCGAGGAACGAGAGGCAGAAGAACAGGACGAAGATGAGCGGGACGAATGTCAGCACCGAGCCGACACCCGCGATGATGCCGTCCGTGACGAGCGAGACCATCCAGTCCGCAACCCCCGCCGCCACAAGCGAATCCTTTGCAAAGTTCAAGAACTCATCGTTGATGAGTACCTCAAGCTCGTCGGCAATGGGCTGACCAATCCATGTAAACGTGATCTGAAACACAGCATAGAGAATCAGGAAGAAGATCGGCAGCGCAAGAGCTCCATTTGCAAGGAAACGATCAATCTTCTCCGAGCGCGTTGCACCGACACTTTGAACCGTCACCGCCTGCGCCATGACCTGATCGATGAGTGCGTAGCGCGCCTCAATGATCGCCTCCTCCTTCTCCGCCTCCGTACGCGAACTGCCCTCGATTTCATGGATCTTCGCAATGTGCTTCTTGACAAGATCACTCGGCTGATACCTCGCCATGACCGTACTCGTAAAGACATCGAGCAGCGTCTTTGTACTCTTGCTGCTACGCCCCGTCGTCTCGACGGTGGGCATGCCGAGCGCCTCTTCGAGCTTCGCCGTGTTGATCTTGATGCCGCGCCGCTGTGCATCGTCCTGCATATTGAGGTCGATGAGGAGCGGAATCCCCTTCTCAAGGAGCTGCACCGTGAGGAAAAGATTGCGCTCGATGTTCGAACTGTCCACGACATTCAGGACGAGATCCAGCTTCGTATTCGTCAGATAGTCGATGACGATTTTCTCCTCCGGCGAGCGTGCGTTGATGCTGTACGTCCCCGGAAGATCAACGATGGAAATTGCCCGCCCCTTATAATGCGTGTGGCCGATCTTCTTGTCGACCGTAACCCCCGGCCAGTTGCCGATTTTCTGACGTGCTCCCGTCAGCGCGTTGAAAATGGTCGATTTACCGGTATTCGGATTGCCGGTCAGAGCGACTGCAAGTGTTGACATATTCCGGCCCTCCCCTAACCGACCTGCTCGACGGATATAAGTGCTGCATCCTCACGGCGCAGCGCGAGGTTGTACGAGCGAATGCCAATCGCGATCGGATCCCCCATGGGGGCTGAGCGCAGAACCGTCACCTTCGTTCCCGGAATGAGTCCCATCGACATGAGACGCTGCTTGAGCGGTGACTCGCTGATTTGCAGAACCTTCAGCGTCATTCCTGTCTTCCCATCCCTCAATGTCAATCCATGACACCTCCTAAAAACTGTCTGTTATCAACGCAAATGATAATGAAACTATCTCTGCAACGTGTATGATACCTTACCTCATATCATTCCGTCAAGTCATTTCTAGTCTTTTCTAGGTTATGACACGTCGCAAGAGCACTTAAGAATCTTCGCCCATAAGGTTTGATTCTGTTGCACTTTACTGTCCGATTTGATATTGCAATTTCGGCAACTTTATTTATACAACATCATTTGCCCATTCCATAGAAAAAGCCGATAGTCCTTGTGAAATCAAGGTTCTATCGGCTTTTGAATTTACAAAAAGATACTTAGAGTCCAAGATCCCCCATCTTGATCTCCTCTACACACCCATGCTTGATCTCAAAAGCAAATCCAACGGTCGGATCTTCCTCGAAAAAGTAGATATAGTCCTCCCCATAGACCATACTCGGCTCACCATAGACACGGCGCAGCTCCTCAACTGGTGTGCCAATGCGAACCCCCCTGCCCGAAGAAAGAGCACTGCGTTCGGAAATCTTGACAAGACGGACAAGTCCGTCAACAAGTTCCAATGAAAAGTTGTCTGTATACGCATACTCAACAACTTCCTTTCCTGCATAGCGCATGGAACGTTCCGACTCCATCTCAAAAGGAGAACCGTAGCGTGCACGTACATCTGCCTCAGTCGCGCCGTAGGCAATGTCACCAAGCAAAAGTTCCTCTCGGGCGATACGAGTGGCAGATTTCTGTTCCTCCATGCGGTGATGGCGTAGTAACAGTGCTTCCCGTTTCGCCGCATCATCTGCGGAAAGAGTCTTCTCCACAGAATCTCGTGCAATGATAACTCTCTTGCCGCTATCTAAGCTCTGCGGTTCTGTCACCGCAGAGCGATTCATATCTGCGACGACACTCACCGTGACACCTGAAATGACCGCAATCCCGACAACAGCGGCACACATCCGCATATTCAAAGACTCTCTCTCCCTCGGAAGCATCTTTCTGTCATCTGCCCAAATAAGTTCTGTTATCTTCCCCACAGCAGACTCTTGTCAAAGAATCACTGATAAAATGAAGTCCATCATATTTTCATAGCGTATTCATCCGAACAAATAAGAACATCATCCTCCGGTAAAGTTGTGTGGATGATTTCCGATTTAGCACAAAAAAGATGCACCAAAATGTCAACGCAAATTATATCTATGCGCCATTATTTAGCGAATCTCACCCATTTTAAATTCTTCAATACGATTTCCTTCTATCTCGAATATAAATCCGATGGAGGAATCTCCATTCACAAAGTAGATGTATTTGTCGCCACGCATAACATCCGGCTGCCCATACGTCGCAATCAGTGTACTTCCATCCGTGCCGACGGCAATATTGGCTGCTGTCTGCACGCCGTTTGCTCTTCCAACCTCAACCTGACGAACGGTACCGTTAACAAAGATAATGTCGAATCCATTGCCGTATTCCCATTCGGTTGCCTGTCCACCGGGATAGATGGGGTTATACTTCGTCTCAACCTCACGCGGTGCACCGTAGACACTGCGCACGTAGGACTCCGACGCGCCGTATTCGATGCCGCCGACCACAAGAGCGTCTTGCGGAACAGCCGCCTCGACTACGCCGCCGAGAAGGACAACGCCGAGTACAAAACTTGTAAGCTGTCTTCCATAGCAGATCATGATCCACATCTCCTTCGAAAAAACATTCGCTGATAAACTTCCGCTGTTATGGAGGATTATAGGAGAAGACGCTGAAAAGCCTCTGAATGAAAATATTCAGAGGCTTTTCATATGGTCGCAAAATATTAGAGGACTGGAGCAAGCTCCTCATCATCTTCAAGCGTGCCCGCAAGTTCGTGGTCCGTAATGGCACAAACTGCCGAATCCGACCAAACATTCTCCGCCGTCTCGATCATGTCGATGACTGTATAAATCGGCAAGATCACGCCCATCAGCCCCAGAGGCGCACCGAGCGACGACATCAAAGAGAGCGTCAGGAAGTAGCATCCCATGGGCACGCCCGCATTGCCGACAGCGGCGAGGACGGCGACGAAGAGCCACGTGACCATCGTGCCGAGCGTAATCTCGAAGCCCGCATTCTGCATGACGAAGAGCGAGGTCACGAGGATGAAGGCGGCGCAGCCGTTCATGTTGATCGTCGTGCAGATTGGCAGTACGAAGCGCGAAACCGTCGGATTCACCTTGAGATTCTTTTCCGCCGAAGCCAGCGTCACGGGCAGCGTGCCCGCCGAGCTCTTCGTGAAGAGCGCCACGGCGACAGCCGGTGCCATCTTGCGGAAGACGTGGAGCGGATTGAGGCCGCGCACGATGAGGAAGAGCGGCAGGATGATGAAAAACTGGATGAGATTGCCGCCGATGACGACAGCCGTGTACTTGCCGAGCGCGCCGACGATGACGCCGGCCTCAATCTGCGCCGAAAGCTGAGCGGCAAAGGCGAGGATGCCGACGGGCAGGACATAGAGAAGCGCACGAATCAGCGTGAAGAGAAGCTCCTGTGCGCCATGGAGCGCCTTCAAGAGCACGGCACGATTCTCCGTCTTGGGCATGAAGGCGAGCGCAAGGCCGACCGATGCCGCGATCAGCATGACGGAGAGCACGTTGCCCGAGAGGAACGGCTGCAAGAGGTTGTTCGGAATGACCGAGAGAATATGGTCGTAGTAGGAAAGCGTGCCGAGCTTCTGCGGCACATCC
>CALJPB010000403.1 GCA_937981305.1 uncultured Selenomonas sp. | reverse complement strand
GTCACGCCCGTGGACGGGGATCAGATCATCATTGCCCCGCATGTCGGGGGCGGAGCGATCAAAAGGGTGCTGGGCTTCGTTGCCATGATCGCTCTTTCCGCCCTTACGGGCGGCATCATTGCGGGCGGCGCATCTCTTTTCGGCATGAGCATCGCGGGGGCGGGCACGTTCGGCGCTTATCTCTATGCGGGCGCTGTCATGTACCTCGGCGGGCGCCTCATCAACTCCCTCTTCCCTCAGCAGATCAACAACAGTGCCAATTTCAACTACGAACAAAGCCGCACCTACGGCTGGGACTTGCCGACGATTGCCACGACGGAAGGCGGCATCATCGGCGAGACTTACGGCGCATGTATTCCGCAGGCGCAGCTCCTCACAGAACATGTGGAGACAACGGGCGACGGCAAGCAGTATCTCAACCTGCTCTTTTGCGGCGGATATGGCCCCGTCGACAAAATTGAAAATATACGCATAGACAACACGCCCATAGACAACTACAGCAATGTGCAGATAGAGACGCGTCTTGGAACGAACGACCAAACGCCCATCTCGTTTTTTTTGAATACACCCGTAGATCAATCCGTGAATCTCATGCTGGATGTGAGTATGCCGATCGTCCGTACGACGGATTCCGTCAAAGCCTCGGCGCTCGAAGTGACGTTAGAATGGAACAACGGCTTATACTATCTGCATGACGATGGCAGCTATGGCAGTACGTCGGTGGAAATTCAGATCGATTATCGGCGCACGGGAAAGCCGAACTGGCTTGACGGCGGGAAATATACGGTCGAAAGCGCTTCCCCGGAAGGCATACGCAAGTCGATCCGCTTTGCAGAGGATTTGGAACCAGGGCAATACGACGTCAAGGTTTCCATGGTGAAGAAGCCCTCCGGCTCGCGCTATATGACCGTCACGAACTGGGCAATCCTGACGAGCTACAACGACGGCACATACTGCCGCCCGAACAAGGTGCTTGTCGCTATGCGCATACTGGCAACAAATCAGCTGTCGGGCGGCATACCGAATGTCAACTGGCGGCAGACGCGCAGCATTGTTTATGTGCATAATCCGCATACCAAAGCATATGAAGCAAAGGCGGCGGCAAATCCCATCTGGGCGGCCTATGATATCCTGCACGGCTGCCGCAAACTGCGCAATGTGGTGACGGGGACGGAGGAATACACCGTGCTCGGCTGCAATCATGAATCGTTGGATGCGTACTACGAGCAATGGAAAAGTGCGGCGGACTATGCGGATGAGAAGATATTGAACAACGAAGGCGAAATGGAAAGCCGCTTTCAGTTCGATGCTTTTTTTGATACGGTACAGAAGCGCTTTGACGCGGCGGCGAAAGCGGCAGCGGTCGGACACGCGAACATCATCGTGCATGGCAGGAACTATGGCATTGTCGTCGATCGGCCGCAGGGAATGACGCAGATATTCGCCGAAGGGCGGACGACGCTCTCAAGCATCCAAGGCTCCTTTATGAGCAGGGAAGAGCGTGCGCATTCGGTAGAAATCACATACAACGACAGGAATAATGACTTCAAGAACACACAATTCACCCTGCGTTCGCCCGAATGGGCGAAGGATGATGCACAGGAAAACACAGCGCAGCTCACGCTTTTCGGCGTATCACGGCGCACGCAGGCCTATCGGGAGGGTATATATTCGCTCGCCACTTCAGAGCGGCAACTGCAATTCGTGGAGCTTGGCACGGATATCAACGGGCTTGTGTGCGAATATGGCGATGTTGTCGGCTACGCGCATACGGTATCGCGCATCGGTATCGCTTCGGGGCGCATTGTTGCGGCGACGGCAACGACGCTCACACTCGACCGGAATGTCACGATGAAGCCGGAAGCGCATTATGAAATCTATGTCACGTTGCAGGATGATACGCTCATCCGCAAAGAAATCGTACCACATGTGGGAGAGACCACCGTCGTGACCGTCACAGAGCCGTTCGACCGCGTGCCGGCGAAATATGACTGCTTCGCGTTCGGACGACAGCATAAAGCCGTCAAACCCTTCCGCGTGGTCGGCGCGGAGCGCGACGGCGACCTACTGGTGAAACTGAAACTGGCGGAATACGATGAAGCCATCTACGCAACGGAACTTGACTATGACAAATACCCGGACATTGATTACACCAATATAGAAGACTTCACGCCGCAAAAGTGGGACGCTCAGGTTCAAAACGCCGTCAGAAATAATCACATCAACATCACGCAGAATATCTATCATGGCTACGATATGTCATGGCGGCATGGGATTCAGAATGGACAGGTCACATTCGATACGGTGTCCGATCTGCGGAAAAACGGCGCGTATGGATTGTGTTTTGGCATGGAAGTCCGCGTGCTTGGTTATTACAAGCGCCATGACGGAGGCGGTGCAAGATACCTCTGCAAATATCTGTATGACCCTGAGCGCTATCCCTGGGCAATCCGTCTCGGTGAAACGAATGACTATGAGTACAAGATTGTTTTGCGGGAGGACGGATCGCCGAAGCTCGACGAAAACGGGGAATATGAGCTGGAAAAAGACACCGAAGGGAAGTTTATACCGCGCACGGAGACAGGTGAGCCGAAGCATAAGATCATGTATGCGGTCATCTGTGAAACAACGGTGAACTACGCCATGTTTGGCGCAAAGCTCGACGGCGAAACGGACGATTACAACGCCATATATATGGCGCACCGCTACCAGCACGACACCTATACCATAGAACCGTTGAGCAAGCGCCGCCGCTACCTTGTCAAGGTGGCGAACCATAAGGGGATCATCCGCAAGGACAACGACAAGCCTATCGTATGCGCGGGCGATGTTGACCTTTCGGGATCCGAGCTGCTCATACAGGACTGCAATGCGACATGGTATGGCTTCTACCTGTGGGGGGACAACGAAGAAGATTATTACACCTATGAGCCGACGGAGGCGGCTCTGGCAACGTACAAGAAGGACAACTTTGTGATTAATCCGCAAGGATATAACAGCGTCCTCGAGCCGAATGCTGTTCTCGTTTTGCGAGAAAATCCCTACGCGGTGCGCGACGATGCAGGATATATGTATTCAGAACCCCGCTATGAGCTTCTCCTGCATACGACGGACGGTGTTTTGACAAGCCCCTTCATGCAGGACTGGGACAAGGCGGGCGGCCTGGAAATCCATACGCCCGTATCGGACTATGTGACGCATGAAATAAGTACGCGCACCATCATGAGCCATCTGACCATATCCTACAATATGCTGCCGGCAGCGCATTATACGTTCAAGGGCTGCGACGTGAGGCTTGAGACGACGGCGAATAAATACTGCTCGGTGCTCTGGTGCAAATGCCACAATGCGCATATTTCGGGCTTCAACTTTCAGCCGAACGCGAAGGAACTGCATAATACGCGGTTTAAGAACACGATGATCTATCTATGGGGCTGCTACAACGTGGAGGTCAGCGACATCACGGGCTTTAATGCTGCGGGGAAACAGGAGGACGGAAAGCCGGGCACGTCGGGCTATGTGCTGCGCGCGACGAACTGTCTGCAAGTCCGCCTGCACGATATAAGCGTGCAGGGATATTGGGGCGCTACGGCGATGAACTGTGTCAAGGACGTGCATATCACGCGCGTGAACATCAACCGCCTGGACATTCACAACTATTTCTATAACCTGTGGATTGATGAATGCAATCTCTTTAACCATGCGATACAGATCGGTGAAGGACGCGGCATATGCTCCATCACGAACAGCAATTTCTACATCAATCATCTGGAAGGCGACTCATACCCGAACGCACACATATTGGAGTTCAACCTGACCTATGGGCGCATTTTCGAGGGGCGTGTGCTCATTCAAAACTGCAATGCCTTTTTGAAAGCACCCGCAGGCAATGAGTTCGACGTATGCAGGATCGGATTTTCGCCGGAAGCGATCTCTCTTTTTGACAGCTACAAACTGCCCGAAGTCACAATACGGGATTGCACGTTCCATTCCTACAACGAAGGCACATATCTGTGCTATTTCAACGTCGCGGGGACGCGGCGCGGCAGGACATCCACGACGCCGCCCTCCAATATCGCGGGGTACTGCCGCGACACGGGAAACGACGACACGGGGCGGCTCATGTGGAAATACATCGGTAGGGGCGTCGATTGGGTTGACGACGGGAACAATGAAAAGCTGCAAGTGAAAAAGGGGCAGATCGTAAGAAGCTGCGAGCGCTTTGTCAACGGCGACGGCAAGACCTCCTTTTATGATGTGCGGCATTTCATTGTGGAGCAGGATGGTGTATTGCCCACCGCAACAAAAGACAACAGACCGACGGACTACTCCGGCAGTGCCTTTTCTTGCGGTACGGCAAAAATTCGGTATGTTGCAGACGCGAAATGGACGGCAAACAGGATGTACGCCGTCGGCGACTACTGCTTTACGGGCACATCGAACTGGCTGCCCGTATTCTGCTGGCAGTGTACGACGGCGGGCAGGAGCAACGGCTACCGTCCCGCACATTTGCAGGGCGAGGAAATCGACGGCGTGAACGTGTACCCGAAAGAGCAGGACAGCTGCTGGTGGCAGCACGTCGCCGCGCGGTCGGCGTTCATTCAAAAAGATTTTGCTCCAAACATGGAAGTCACGGAGGGGGAGTTCATCTATTCAGACCATAAGATTTATCAGGTCGTCCAGTCGGGGCGGCTCACGCAGAGACCGCCGCAAAATACCGCATGGAGCGGGTCTTTCGAGCATGGCAGCGCCCGCCTTGCCTTTCGCGGGAAGGACTGGCAGCCTCAGACTTGGTTTGCCAAGGGCTCGTACTGCATTTCGGTTGGGGCGGACGGCGAAGAGCATATATACCGGCTGACGCGTCATGACGGTGTGACATCGGGCTCGATTCCCGTCGCAGGAAATGCCCGCTGCGTGGATGGTGACATCATATGGGAGTATGTGGGGGAAGCCGAGGGCGAATCAGCGGCTGCACCTGAGGACGATCCCGCGCTGAAAACAGGCGGTGCATACCCCGCGCCCGTCCCTGTGGGCGCAAGAACTGTGGACGGGACGCTCCCCGTGCGCTACATCGGCGCAGTGTCCCCGGGGTGGCGCAAGGCGGGCGAGAGCTATGAGGAGGGGACATTTATCAGCGACAACACATTTATTGTTCAGTGCATAAAATCCGGCAAAACGGACGCGAAGAACAAGTGGGGGCCGCTTGCATCGGCTTCCGGCTGGCGCTCGGATGGTACATATGTGGACAATGAATGTATCTGGAAGAAGGTGACCCCGTCGAAATCCAATGGTCATTGGAGAGCTTCCCATACGCATTACAAAGTGGGCGACGTCTACTATGCCGACAAAACAGAGGACGGGAAATACCGCCTTTATCAAGTCGTCTCCTTGCAGGAAAATCCAGGCGGCGATGGCTTCTGGCAAGCGTCGGCGGCGTACAACGCCGGGGATGTTGTCAAGGCGAACGGGCATACATATCGGTGCGTCTTTGACGGGCGTCTGACCCTGCCCGCGCAGACAGTCATAGAGAACATCGTGACAAACATGAAAGCGGGCGGGGACATCTTCTCTTTTTACAAGGGGACGGATGTGCCGACGAAGCTCGGAAGCAGCGGGAAATGGATCATCAAGGTGGGAAATCTTGACCACTATCGATTCAAGAATGCCCCGTATTTCGGGCATGAGGGAAACCCCGTGCCGGAGATTGTTGACGCGAATGACTACGCGAAAAAGCAGGATATTCCGACGAAGCTCAGTCAACTGGAAAACGACGCCGGCTTTGTGACAATGACGCAGCTGCCGACGAAGCTCGGCCAGCTGGAAAATGATGTTGGCTATGCGATGAGCGGACAGATACCAACTAAAGTCAGCCAGCTCGAAAACGATGCGGGATATGTGAAGAAGTCTGAGCTGCCGACGGCAGGAGCATGAGAAAGAAAGGGGTGTTGACTATGGCACGTGGGGAAATCCTCGCGGAACTCGAGAGCATCAAAACGCAGCTTGAGATTCTGGCGACCGAACTGCCGGGGCACAGAGATCAGCTTTTTGCGATCAACGCACGTATTGCACGTGTTGAGGAAAGCGCGAAGTCGGCGCATCATCGCATTGACGATTTCAAGCGCGATGTATGTTTTACAATCGGCATGAGCACAACGATTGTAGGTATCTTTGCGAGTATCTTGACGTGGGCGCTCGGCGGGAGGTGATGAGATGCTGAAACAGGAGCGATTACCTCCGGTCGATTGGATGGTTGGGACGGGACTTGTCATCGTGGCAGTCCTGTCAGTATTTTTCGGCACGCCTGAGCTATCGAGTAATGTTACATCGGGACTCATCGGATTTCTCGGGCGGTCGGTAATCAGTAAGAAAGGAGCAAGATAAATGGCACATGTACTTCATCCGTCGCAGATGCGGCGCGTATCGCTCGCAGAACTCGAAAGTCTCGCCATGTACTACCGTGAGGCAATCGCTGACGCAGCAGCAACGCAGGGGCGCGAGACGAAGGTCTATCTCCACTGGTCGGCGGGGCACTACGGTCAGTTCTGGGACGACTATCACGTCCAGATTGATGAGGATGGGGAAATCTACGTTATCGCAGACGGTGAACTCGACGACGTGCTTGCCGCGACATGGCGGCGCAACAGCGGGAGCGTCAACGTCTGCATCCTCGGCTGTGTCGATGCAGATACCAACAGCCTTGGCACGGAGCCGCCTACAGACCAACAGATTGAGGGCATGGCAAAGGCAATCGCCGCTCTGTGTAACGGACTGTGGCTCACCATCGACAAGCAGCGCGTATTGACGCACGGTGAGGCGGCGGACAATGAGGACGGAATCGAGCCGCATGAGCCGTATGGCCCGAAGTCGACGTGTGAGCGTTGGGACTTGGAATATCTCGGCACGCTTGAGAGTCCGACATTCCACCCGTGGGCAGAGGACGGCGGGCGCGGCGGCGATGTACTGCGCGGCAAGGCAAACTGGTATCGGCAGTATTGGCAGGAGCATGGAGGCACGCCGAATGACTGAGCGGGTGAAATGGCTTGTGATAGAGCACAAGGCATCGCTTTTGGTGATCCTGTGTCTCCTGATTGTTGGCATTGCGTATGCCGTTGGTCGGCACGCTATATCAGAGCAGACGGCGACGGAAAAGCCCGCCGTCATGACGCAGGAGCAGACGCAGGATGTTAAGGCTCTGCGGAATCAGCTGGACACCTCACGCGCCAATGCGAATGCCCTGCAACAGCGTCTCATGGAGGCACGAGCGGGGCAGCGTGCACCGTCGACCACCTACTATGTGAGTGCTCCAACCGTGGAGCGCGCGGCAACGATTGTCGAGCGGCAGATCAGGGAGGATGTACCGACACTGCCACGGGCGGCGAGAGAGCAGACAGATCGGACGGTCGTCACGCCGATTACGAAAGGCGGAGACGGAAAAGACCTGCCCCCCGAGCAGCAGAAAGTTGACGTGTATAAAATCAACCTCCGCAAAGACCACCGCATCAAGGCAGGCGCATCCGTGATTGACGGCAAGGCACTCATGACCATCGGCTACGAACAAGGGCAATTTGAGGCACTGGCA
>CALJPB010000402.1 GCA_937981305.1 uncultured Selenomonas sp. | reverse complement strand
GCGCAGCTTACATTTGAAGAAGAATGCGTTTCGAGATTTTTTTTACGAGAGTTCTCTTCAGTTCGGGAGGCAGATCGGCAAGGATATTGCAGAGCTCAAGGATGAGACGGCATCCATCGTCAACAAGAAGTATATGTTTTCTCTTGCGACGGAGCAGAGCGGGGCACAGAGCTTTCTGAAATGGATTGCAGACGAGTTCAATGCGGAGGATGTTTCGCATGAGCAGGAGGAACGTCTGCGCCGCCTTGTCGCGGAGTATCCAAAGATCCGCTCCTACATCCGCATTGAGGAGGATCAGCTTCTCTTTGACCATGAACGCTTTGCTGAGGATGTCGTAGCGGGACGGTTCAAAGAGACGATCTTCGGCATGACCTTTGACATCCAGAGTGTAACCGAGACGGCGATCAACACGGGATCGGTGGCACTTGATTTCTCCATTGAGCCGTTTAAGAAGCAGCTTCTTTATGCCGATCATGTGCGTGCGAACATCCAGCCGTATGCCGACCGGCTGCTGACGGATATGAGTCTCGGGCACTGGGATCTCTATGAGGAGCTGACGGAGGAGGGGCGCGACGACAGCGTCTGCCTGCGCCTGCCGTCGACGGATTTCCTCGTGGCACGGCCGCCGCAGATGGATGTTATCATGAACGGCACTTGTGCGATCGACTTCGGTACGCGCAGCACCGTTGTTGTCTGTCGTGACCGTGAGGCACGCCTGCTGCGCATCGGCAAGGGAGACTACAGCAACGAGCCGACGATCCAGGACTATGAGAATCCGACTGCGATCGAGCTGATTGACATTGAAAAATTTAAGCAGCTCTATCGGGCACGGGAAGGCCGCCCCTATACGGAGTGGGCACAGGTCACCGCGTCCCATCAGGCGGCGGACGCGATTTTTGAGCGCCAATCCACGGAGGGAATTTCGGTGTACTACTCCGTGTTCAGCGAGCTTAAGCGCTGGACACGCGATACGGCGAACTCGCCGATCCTGAAGGATAGGCGCGGCTACATCCAGGAGGTCAAGCCATATACGGAGACGCAGCCACTCGACGCGGGCGGCTTTGATCCGATCGAGATCTATGCCTACTATCTCGGTCTCTACATCAACAATATGCACCGCAACATCTATCTGGATTACATTCTCTCCTTCCCCGTGGGGTACGAAAAGAGCGTGCGGGAGCACATCCGCATGAGCTTTGAGCGCGGCATTCGAAAGACTCTGCCCAAGGCACTGCTCGATGATCCGGAGATGATGCGCCGCTTCCGTGTCTATGACGGAGCAAACGAACCGGCAGCATACGCAATCAGCGCCCTTGAGGCATACGGGCTCGAACCGAAGCGCATCGGCGAGGAGGTTGCCTACGGGGTCTTTGACTTCGGCGGCGGTACGACGGACTTTGACTTCGGTGTGGAGTATGTGCCTGAAAACGGGCGGCGAAAATTCGTCATTGAGCAGTTCGGCTTCGGCAGCGATATGTATCTCGGTGGGGAAAATATTCTCGAACTCCTTGCCTATGAGGTGTTCAAGGACAACCTTGCGGAGATGCGTCGGCACAAGATTACCTTTGCGCTGCCGCCCGAGAGCGAAACCTTTGCAGGCGCGGAGGCTCTCGTGCGTGAAACGCGCGACGCTGCGTCCCACCTGAACAACAAGATCCTCGCCGAGCGTTTGCGTCCCTTCTGGGAACGCCGTGCGGGCTATGAGGAGTTTGCAGCGGGGGACAGCTTCGATACGAAGATTACGCTGTTCTCATCCGAGAAGACGGGGAATGCGGGGAATCGTGCAGAGATCAGCCTGCACATCGACGTGCGCAAGCTCGAGCGCACACTCGAGGATCGCATTCGCCGCGGTGTCGATAACTTCTTTCAGGCGATGGCATCAGCGTTTAAGGGACGCGATGTGCGGCAGATTCACATCTTCCTCGCGGGCAACTCCTGCAAAGCGCCGATGGTGCGCAAGCTCTTCGACGAATACATTGCCCGTCAGATCAGCGCACTGCATACCGTGCAGTCAGCCGGGAAGGAGCCGGCGGAGGGAAAGAAGCCGGAGACCGCAAAGACCGTCACGCAGCGCAAGGACGCACCCTTCCTCCTCTACCTCCCGCTTGGCATGGAGGATGAGGAAAATGAGAAAAAAGTTCTCCACGACGGCTTTGACCGTCTGCGCACGGGCAAGACGGGTGTCGCATTCGGACTTCTGCGCTGCCGCAAGGGCGGGAAGGATGTCAAGATCATCAACAAGAATGTGGACGAGCACGACGAACTGCTCTTCCCATACTTCCTCGGCAGTCTCAACGAGCGCGGCT
>CALJPB010000401.1 GCA_937981305.1 uncultured Selenomonas sp. | reverse complement strand
GCACCACCTTGCCAAGGTGGGGGTCGCGAGTTCGAGCCTCGTTTTCCGCTCCATCGCTTATCTGACCTGCGCACTGCGCAGGTTTTTTTGGAAGTGAGAGCCTTGCGTGCTCTCCACTTTGTTTGGGGCCTATAGCTCAGTTGGTTAGAGCAACCGGCTCATAACCGGTCGGTCCTTGGTTCAAGTCCAAGTGGGCCCACCAACCGAAATGAGAGCATCACGCAGGGAATCGCTGAGTTGATCAGTGCTTTTCCAAGTGATGCTTTTTGTTTTTGTGGGGAGGCGAGCGGATGACGGAAGCTACTTTTGTCGCACACATACGAAGTGCGGGCGGGCGTGTCTTTCGCGTGGGCGGCTGCGTGCGCGACCGCTTTCGCGGTGTGCCGGCAAAGGATGTCGACTATGTTGTGACAGGCATGACCGAGGAGCGGCTATGCACGCTCTTTCCACGTGCGGCGAAGATCGGGAGATCCTTTCCCGTCTATCATGTGCGCGTGGACGGGGTGCGCCGCGAGGTTGCCCTTGCACGCAGGGAACGCAAGACGGGCACGGGCTATCGCGGATTCGCAGTCGCGTTCGATCCGTCCGTGACGATCGAGGAGGATCTCTATCGGCGCGACACCACGATGAATGCGATGGCGTTGGAGCTCCCCACGGAGGAGCTCTTTGATCCCTATGGCGGGCGCACAGATATTGCAGCCGGCGTGATCCGTGCCGTCTCACAGTATTTCACGGACGATCCCGTGCGTGCGCTGCGTGCGGCACGGCAGACGGCGGAGTTCGGCTTTTCGGTGGAGGAGGGCACACTCCGTTACATGAACGCATGTGCCGCAGAGCTCAAAGTCGAGCCGACGGAGCGTCTGATGGGCGAGCTGCGGCGTGCTCTGATGACACCGCGTCCCTCCGCCTTTTTTCGTGTGCTGCGTGCGGCGGGGCTGCTCTCCGTGACGTTCCCCGAGATCGCCGCGCTTGAGGGGCAGACACAGCCGACCGAGTTTCATTCCGAGGGGGATGCCCTCGCACATACCCTTGCCATCGTCGATGTGGTCGCACGGGAAACGGAGGAGATCAAGACACGATTTGCCGCGCTCGTGCATGACCTCGGCAAGGGACTGACCCCACGGGAGATGCTGCCGCATCACTACGGGCACGAGCGTACGGGACTGAATGCGCTCGCTGCGTGGAATCGGCGCATGACGCTCCCGCACGACTGGATGAAGGCGGCGCAGTTCGTCATCCGCGAGCATATGCGTGCGCCGCGTCTCACACGTCCCGGCAAGATCGCCGATCTCCTGCTCGGCATCGGTGCCTCGGGACTTTCCATCGCAGAGTTCAACATCATCATCCGTGCCGACCACGGCTCTCTGCCGGACTATCTCACGCGCGGCGCGGACTATCTCGCGGCGATGCGGGCGGTCACAGGGCGTTCCGCGCCGCCGGAGCTCTCGGGTGAGGAGGTCGGCAGGTGGCTGCGTGAGCAGCGTGTGCGAATATTGAAAAACTCCTTGTTGGAGATGTAATTGACGTGGTATAATACGACTGAGCGGAGAAAGATAAGAAGGAGGCAGCGTAGATGGACAAGATTATCCTGCCCTATCGGGGGAAAACGCCTGTGATTCATCCAACGGCATTCATTGCTCCGACGGCTGCGGTCGTCGGTGATGTGGAGATCGGAGCCGGATCGAGTGTTTGGTTCAGTGCAGTGGTGCGCGGCGATTTTCAGCCGATTACGATCGGTCAGAATACGAACATCCAAGAAAACGCGACGATTCACGTCATGCGTGACGTACCCGTGTGCATCGGGGACAATGTGCTCATCGGACACAACGCCGTTGTGCATTGCAGCCGCATCGGAGACAATACCCTCATCGGCATGGGCTCGATCATCATGGGCTACTCCGAGATTGGCGAGAACGTCGTCATCGGCGCGGGCACCTTCCTTCCTCAGCACAAGAAGATTCCGTCGAACTCGCTTGTGTTCGGCAACCCCGCTCAGATCGTACGCGCGCTGCGCGACGATGAGATTGAGGCGCTTCGTGCGGCGGCGGAGAACTATGCCGGCCTCGGAGCGGAGTACAAACAGATCATTGAGGAGATGAAGTAATGGAACAAACTCTGGTTCTCATTAAGCCGGATGCCGTCGGGGCGCATCATATCGGAGACATTACGAAGGCGTACGAGGAGGCGGGGCTTGAGATCCGCGCGATGAAGATGATGCAGATGACGGATCGCATTGCGCGCATTCACTACGCGGAGCATCTTGAGAAGCCGTTCTACGGCGAGCTCTCCGCGTTCATGACCTCCGCGCCGCTCGTGGCGATGGTGCTCGCGGGGGAGAATGCGATTGCACGCGTGCGCGAGCTGCACGGTGCGACGAATCCGGCGAATGCGGCAGAGGGTACGATTCGCAAGCGTTTTGCAAAGAACGGGAGCGAGAATGCGGTACACGCATCCGATAGCCCCGAGAGTGCGGCACGCGAGGTACATATCTTCTTCAGTGAGACGGAGATTTTCTAAAAAATTGATTTTAACGCCCGACTCTGCACCTTTGCAAAGTCGGGTGCAGTTATTAGAAACAAGGGAGGAATCTACGATGAGTGTTGTAACGAAAACGGGCGATCAGGGACAGACGAGCCTTTTTACGGGTGAGCGCATCGCAAAGGACGACGCACGCGTCGAGGTCTACGGCAAGGTCGACAGCCTCGGCTCCGCGCTCGGCATGGCGCGCGCGTTTGCGACGAACAAGCGCGTGAAGGATGACATCCTCGCGGTGCAGAAGCAGCTCGGTATGCTCATGGCGGACTTTGCGAGCCGCAACAAGCCGCCCCGCATTACGGCGGAGATGGTCGCAGGACTCGAGGCGGAGATCGCGAGCATCGAAGAGAGTCTGCCCGCACTCAAGGAGTTTGTCATCCCCGGCGACAAGAAGTCGAGCGCGATGCTCGATCTGGCGCGTACGGTGGCACGCGAGGCGGAGCGTCGCGCATGGACACTCGCACGGCGCGGCAGCGTGGCGGAGGTCGACCTGCAGTACCTCAACCGCATCTCTGATTACTGCTTCGTCCTCATGCGTCTCGAGGACGAGGACAAGCCGAATCTGTGAGCCGGGAAAAATTTGCCGTTCTCGACGGGAGCAGCCTTTTCTTTCGCGCGTTCTACGCGCTGCAGCTCCCGCCGAATGCACGCGGCATTCACACAAATGCGGTGCACGGCTTTGCGATGATGCTCGTAAAGCTGCTCAAAGAACTCGCGCCGACGCAGATCGTCATCGCGTTTGACAAGAGCCGCACGACGTTCCGCACGGCACTCTATCCCGACTACAAGGGAACGCGGGACAAGACCCCCGAGGAACTGATCGCGCAGATTCCCCTTCTGAAGGAACTCGCGCAGAGCCTCGGCATCCCGTTCCTTGAGATGGACGACTACGAGGCGGACGACATCATCGGCACGCTTGCAACGCAGGCGGCAGAGGGCGGTACGGAGACCGTCGTCGTGACGGGCGACCGTGACGCACTCCAACTGATCCGCGATGGGCTGACCATTGTGCTGACGAAAAAGGGCATCAGCGACACGCGTGCCTACGACACGGCGGCATTCGAGGAGGAGTACGGCTTCCCGCCGATCCGTCTCATCGATATGAAGGGGCTGATGGGGGACAGCTCGGATAACATTCCGGGCGTGCCCGGCGTGGGACCCAAGACCGCGACGAAGCTGCTCCTCGCATACGGTACGATTGAGAACGTGCTCGATCATGCCGCCGAGGTCAGCGGGAAGAAACTCAGCGCATCGCTCGTGGAGTACCGCGAGCAGGCGCTCCTGTCGAAGCAGCTTGCGACGATTGAATGCAATGTGCCCGAACTCCGCTATGCGGCGGAGGGCTTTCGTATGCAGCCCGACCGCGCGGCACTCGACGCGTTCTGCAGGGCGTACGAGCTGCGGACGGTGCATCGTGCGCTCATGGACTATCTGGGGACGGACGTGCCTGCGGGCGCGGCGGAGCAGTCCCTCTTTGCGGCAGAGGACACGGCAGAGAATCACGCGGAGGAGATGCGTGCGGAGGTGGCGGAGCTCATCGCTGCGGATCTCGATGTCCTGCGTGCGGCGGGGGAGATCGCCGTCGGTGCGGTATTCAGCGGAACGCCGCCCTTTGTACAGATGGATTTGCTCGCCCTCGTCTATGGGAAGGAGCAGCGCACTGTGCGTGCAGATTCCGCACTGTTTGACACGCTGCGGGAGATCCTTGCGGCGCGTCCCGTCGTGCTCTGGAACGCAAAACGCTATGCACAGGCGGGGCTTTCCGTCGGTGCAAATATTTTCGACCTCGAACTTGCGGACTACCTCCTCCATCCCGAGGAGAGCAAACGCGACATCGAGCGCACGGCATTCGCCCATCTGGGACAGATCCCCGCTGCGTCCGACGGTCTGAGCGAAGAGGTGCGCGTCGTGCGTGAGACGCAGCTGGCTGCGCGGCTCTCCGCACCTCTGCGACTGGCACTCACAGAAGCACATTTGATGCCGCTTTATCGGGGCGTCGAACTGCCGCTTGTGCCCGTGCTGGCAGCGATGGAGCGGACGGGCATCTATGTGAACGGCGCCGCGCTTGAGCGGGAACTTGCGGCGGCAAATGCGCGCATTGATGCGCTTGTCACGGAGATTCATGCGCTCGCGGGGACGGAGTTCAACATCAGCTCGCCCAAACAGCTTGGCGAAGTCCTTTTTGAACGGCTCGATCTCGCGGCGGGAAGTAAGGTCAAAAAGACCAAGACAGGCTACTCGACGAACGCGGAGACCCTTGAGGAGCTGCGTGACCGCCATCCCATCGTGGACAAGGTGCTCACCTACCGTATGTGGACGAAGCTGCGCTCCACCTATCTTGAGGGCATCGGCGCACTCATCCGCCCCGCAACAGGACGCGTCCATACGAGCTTTAACCAGACGGTGACGGCGACGGGGCGGCTCTCCAGCTCCGACCCGAACCTCCAGAACATCCCCGTACGCACCGAGGAAGGGCGTGCCGTGCGTGCGCTCTTCGAGCCGGGCGCGGGCTATGACCTGCTGCTCTCGGCGGACTACTCGCAGATCGAGCTGCGCATCCTCGCGCATATGTCGGGGGATGCGACCCTCATCGACGCGTTCCGTCACGGGCAGGACGTGCACGCCCGCACCGCATCGGAGGTGTTCGGAGTGCCGCTCGCGGAGGTTACAGCCGAGCAGCGGCGCAGGGCAAAGGCGGTCAACTTCGGTATTGTTTACGGCCTGAGCGATTTCGGTCTTGCCCGTGATCTCGGCATCGGTCGCAGGGAGGCGGCGGGATACATCGAACGGTACTTTGAACGCTATCACGGCGTTCGTGAGTTTCTCGACAAGACGGTTGCGGACGCGCATACGAACGGCTTTGTAACGACCCTCTACGGGCGGCGGCGCGACCTGCCCGCCATCCATAGCCGGAACTTTATGCAGCGATCCTTTGCCGAGCGCATGGCGATGAACACGCCGATCCAGGGGACGGCGGCGGATCTCATCAAGATCGCCATGATTCGCGCTGATGCGGCACTGCGCTCTGCAAACGTCAAAAGCCGCATCCTCCTTCAGGTGCATGATGAACTCGTACTTGAGGTCGTGCAGGATGAGATCGAACAGGTCAGCGAACTCCTGCGTACGGCGATGAGCGGCGCGGCGGAGCTTGCCGTGCCGCTCGCCGTTGACGTGCATATGGGCAGGAACTGGGCGGAGGCGAAATAGGTGCGGATCATCGGTCTGACGGGCGGCATCGCCTGTGGAAAGTCCACCGTCAGCGCGGAGCTGCGGAAATGCGGTGCGGCAATCATCGATGCAGATGCGCTCGCACACGAGCTGTCACAGCCACATCAGCCGCTCTTTCACGCCTATGTGCAGCGTTTCGGCAGGGAGATCGTGACGGCGGACGGCACGCTCGACCGTGCGGCGATTGCACGGTGCGTCTTTGCCGATCCCGCTGTGCGTGCGGAGGTGGATGCCGTCGCACACCCCATCATCCGCATGACGGCAGAGGAGCGGCTGCGTGCGGCAGCACAGGCACAGAAAAGAGCAGCGGTACTGGATGTGCCGCTGCTCTTTGAGGCGGGATGGGATACGCTCGCCGACGAGACATGGGTGGTCGCGCTCCCTCGGGAGGAGCAGCTTGCCCGCCTTTTGGCACGTGACAAGAACATGACCGAGCGTGAGGCACGGGCACGCATCGCGGCGCAGATGCCGCTCGCGGAGAAATGTACGCGTGCGGATGTCGTCATCGACAACAGCGGAACGGTGGAAGAAATACGGGAATACATTGGGAAACTTTGGAAGGAACGGATCCTTGAACGCACGTAACATACGGCGCAGATTCTGGTGGGGCATACGCGCTCTTGTCGTCGGCATCATCGTCTTTGTGATCGTCGGCGGCTGGAACATGGTGGAGCGCAGCTGGCTCTACCCCTACGACTACCGCAGCCGGATCGAGACCAGTGCCGCGCATTATCATGTCGATCCCTATCTCGTCGCTGCCGTTATCAAACACGAGAGCAAGTTCCGACCGAACGCCAAGTCCACGGGCGGCGCACTCGGCATGATGCAGCTCATGCCGCAGACGGCGGAATGGATCGCGCGGCAGATGGACGAACCGTTCACCGAGGACTACCTCTACGACCCCGCACTCAACATCCGCTATGGCGTGTGGTACCTCGCGGAGCTTGAGCACGAGTTCGGCGGCAACGACATTCTCGCGCTCGCGGCGTACAACGCGGGGCGCGGCAACGTGCGCGAGTGGATGGAACGTTGGCACTGGACGGATCAGTTTGATGAAATCGAGGCGATTCCCTATCCCGAGACGCGGCTCTATGTGCGGCGCGTCCTTGAGGACAGGGCGCATTATCAGAGGCTCTACGACGAATGAACAAGATCTATCGCATCCTCCCGAGCGCGGAGGATATGCTCCTGCGTCTCCTGCGCGGGCTCGCCCTCTCAGATGAGGAGCGGGCTCTTTTGCGTGCGTGCGTGCTGCGCCACGTTGAGATCGCGGCAGAGGACAATACATGGGAACTGGTCATCGGTACGCCCGTCGTCCTCGATGCGGAACTGACCGCCGCCATCACGCAGCAGATTGCGGCGAACTATCGGCTTGCGGCCGCGTACATCCAGCAGAACGTCATCGCGCTCGCACCTGCCGTCGCCCCCCTCTGGGAGCGCGTCGTGCGCACGGCGGCGGGCGAGGATGCCGTTCTCTTTCACACCCTGCGCAGGGCGGAGTATACCGTGGACGGCAACATCGTCCGACTTGCGGCTCCCGGCGCATTCGGCGCGGAGCTGTTCGCGCAGAACAACATCGCAAAACGCATCGAGCAGGCCATTCGCACGCATATCGGCTGCGCCTGCCGCGTCGTCTGCATGGAGTGCGACCTCGGCGAAGAGGATCCTGCGCCCGCGTGGACACCGCCCCCCCTGCCCGCCGCTGTCAAAAAGGAAGCCCCCGCCGCCTCCGCTCCCGCACGTACAGCGAAGGGCGCAAAGCCGAAGGAACTGCCCGAAAACGTCATCATGGGGCGCGGCATTGCAGGTGAGGTGCGCGAACTCGGCGTGATCGAGGACGAGGTGAAAAGCATCGTCCTCGCGGGCGAAGTCTTTGGCGCACAGGCGAACAAACTCAAGTCAGGCGCACAGATCCTCCTCCTCAAATTTGCTGACAAGACGAATGGAATCGCGTGCAAAAAATTCTTTGGCGCACGCGGCAAGACCACACAGGAGGAGGTGGACGCAGAGGTCGAGCGCATCCTCAAGGCAATCGGAAAGGGCTGCTCCGTCCGTATCCAAGGAAAGATCGAATACGACAAATTCGTCAGCGACTACGTCCTTTTCATCGACAGCATGGAAAAGAGAAATGTCCCGCAGCGCGAGGATACAGCGGAGGTGAAGCGCGTCGAGCTGCACGCCCATACGAAGATGAGCGCACTCGATGCCGTCGTCCCGCCGAAGGTGCTCGTCGAGACGGCGGCACGCTGGGGCTGGCCCGCCGTCGCCATCACCGACCACGGCGTTGTGCAGGCATTTCCCGAGGCGATGAATACGGCACGCGCCCTGAGGAAAAAGGGCAAAGAGATCAAGATCATCTACGGCATGGAGGGCTATCTCCTCGACAAGCCCGAGGATCAACGCGCCCATCACATCATCTTCCTCGCACAGAACAAGACCGGACTGTATAACCTCTATCGGCTCGTTTCCCTTTCGCACATCCGCTATTTTCGCGGCACGAAAAAGCGCGGCCGCCCGTGCATCCCGCGTGCCGTCCTACAGCAGTACCGCGCAGGGCTGATCGTCGGCTCCGCGTGCGAGGCGGGCGAGCTCATCCGCGCCATCGTTGCGGGGCGGCCCGACGAGGAACTGGAGGAGATGGCGCAGTTCTACGACTTCCTCGAAATCCAGCCCATCCATAACAACGACTTTTTGAAATATGACGAGCGTTTCCCCATGCAGACCGACGAGGATCTCAGGGACATCAACCGCAAGGTCGATGCGCTCGCGCGAAAACTGGATAAAATGCTGATTGCGACCTGCGACGTGCATTTTCTGAACCCCGAGGATGCCGTCTACCGCGCCATGATCCAAAAGGCGAACGGCTACCGCGACGCAGATCGGCAGCCGCCGCTCTACCTGCGGACGACGGAGGAGATGCTCGCCGAGTTCGACTACCTCGGCGCAGAGCGTGCGTACGAGTGTGTCGTCACAAATCCGCGCAAGATCGCCGACATGGTCGAGCACTTCCTCCCCATCCCCGACGAACTCTATGCGCCGACCGTTCCGGGCGCGGATCGCGAGATCCAGGAGATGTCCTATGCACGGGCGCGGAAACTGTATGGAGAGAACCTGCCGAAGGTCGTCTCCGACCGCCTCGAACTCGAACTGAAGCCGATCCTAAAGCACGGCTTTGCCGCGCTCTACATCATCGCGCAGCGGCTCGTGAAAAAATCCAACAATGACGGCTATCTGGTCGGCTCGCGCGGCTCCGTCGGCTCGTCCTTCGTCGCCACCATGATCGGCGTCACCGAGGTCAACCCCCTGCCGCCGCACTATCGCTGCCGCCACTGTCAGTACAACAAATTCATCGAGGACGGCTCCGTCGGGAGCGGGTTTGACCTGCCGTCGATGGACTGCCCCGTCTGCGGTACGCCGCTCACGAAGGACGGGCATAACATCCCGTTTGCTGTCTTTCTCGGCTTCGACGGCGACAAAGTCCCCGATATTGACCTCAACTTCTCGGGCGACTATCAGCCGATCGCGCACAAATACACCGAAGTCCTGTTCGGCAAGATGAACGTGTTCCGCGCGGGAACGATCTCGGGTCTGCAGGACAAGAACGCCTACGGCTACGCCATGCACTACTACGAGGACATGGGCGAGGCGAAGGGGCGTGCCTACATCGAGCACATGATGCGCGGCTGCATGGGTGTCAAGGCGACCACGGGGCAGCACGCGGGCGGTATCATGGTCGTACCGCGCGACATGGACGTACACTACTTTACCCCCATTCAGCGTCCTGCGAACAACATGGAGTCGGACACGCTCACCACACATTTCGACTATCACTCCATCAGCGAGCGCCTCGTCAAGCTTGACATCCTCGGACACGATGACCCGACCGTCATCAAGATGCTTGAGGAGCTGACGCACCGCGACCCCGAGACCATCCCCTTTGACGATCCCGCCACCATGTCCATCTTCACCTCGACCGAGGCACTCGGCATCACCCCCGAGGAACTGGGAGCGAACATGGGAACGTACGGGATCCCCGAGTTCCGCACCTCGTTCACACAGAAGATGATTGACGACTCGCACCCCGACTGCTTCGCCGACCTCGTGCGCATCTCGGGATTTTCCCACGGCACGAACGTCTGGCTCGGCAACGCGCAGGATCTCATCAAGGCGGGCACAAGCACGCTGAAGGACGCGATCTCCGCACGCGACGACATCATGAACTACCTCATGCAGAACGACATCGACCCGCTCCTCTCGTTCAAGACCATGGAGAACGTGCGAAAGGGGCGGGGCATCGCCGCCGATGTCGTCGAGAAACTGCGTGCGGGCGGGATCCCTGAGTGGTACATCGACTCCTGCCAGAAAATCAAGTACCTATTTCCGCGGGCGCACGCGACCGCCTACGTCATGATGGGCTACCGCATCGCCTTCTGCAAGGTGCACTATCCGCTCGCGTACTACGCCGCATACTTCTCCATTCGTGCGGACGAGTTCGACGCGAACATTATTTCAAAGGGCAAAACAGCGGTCAAGGCGGCCATCGACGCACTCAGCGCCGAGGCGCGCGAGCATCGCGGCAAGCTCGACAACAAGAAACAGGACATCCTTATCGTGTTACAGCTCGCGTGGGAAATGTATCTACGCGGCTTCTCCTGCGAGCCCGTCGACCTCTACGCCTCCGACGCAGAGAAATTCATCCTCCACGAGAGATCCCTCCTCCCGCCGCTGACCGCCCTCCCCGGCATGGGACAGAAGGCGGCACAGGCAATCGTCGAGGCGCGGCAGTACGGGCAGTTCATCTCCATCGAGGATCTCGCCACCCGCGCCCACATCCCGACCCCCGCCGTCGAACTCCTGCGTGAGCACGGCTGCTTGGACGGGATGATGGAGAGCAACCAGGTCGAGCTGTTTGCGTAGAATCAAAAAACAGAGTTGTATACGAAAACACTGTGTTTTCATATACAACTCTGTTTTTGTATCATAAAGACATCTTTTACGATGCTTTTTGTGCATTTGTTTTGCGTTCATATCGCGCAGCTGTAGCAAAGTCCGTAGCTGTCAGAGGGATTGTCACACCTTTTTCCCAGAGTTCCCCCTCTGAGCAGTCGAGCTCATCCGTCCAAGCAATACCATAGCCGCCGGGTTCAATCGTGACCGACTGAAAGAGCGCAGGATCGCGCAGTGCCTCAAATTCGGGACATTCATCCATAAGTGCCGTCACGTCGAATATTTTGCTCACATCATTCTCAAAGAAAACGAGAAGACGCAAATTATCAAGTGGTATGATCTTTGTGACTTTGATCGACAGCATGAACATCATCTCCTTTCCATTACAGGATAGGATTCATTTCAGCGGAGGAAGTTTTTTCAGCTGCTTTGTGTCCCACATTTGTTGAAGCTCCTCGGCAAACGGCTTACCCCATTCCTGAACCAATTTGACAGCCCGCGCAGGGAGATCCCCCTCGATCATCTGCATATCATTGATCGAAAAGAGACCGTTGTGTTCGCCATAAATTGCGTGAATGTGGGGCGGGTTGTGCTCGTTCCGAAAGAAAATTTTAATGACAATACCATAAAATCTTGTGATTTCGGGCATTTTCTTCACCTCCGTTACATATATTTTATCAGACCGAATAAGGTATGACAATCAAAGATTATTTATCAGCGTGTTTTTCTTGCACTCCCCTGTAAAAATTCGTAAAATAGAGAAAAGAGGTGAGCGTATGAGTGGGTATCGGATCAAGCCATGGGAAGAGCTGACCATCAGTGACGACTATATGTTCAAGCTCATCATGAGCCGCAAGCGTATCTGCAAGCAGATGCTCGAGCGGATTCTTCACATTGAGATTGAGGACATTGACTATCTTGAGACGGAGAAAACAGTCACGGCACGTTATCACAGCAAGGGGATTCGTCTGGATGTCTATGTGAAGGACGATCAGGGCACTGTCTACAACATCGAGATGCAGGTGCGAAAGCCCGAGGGGGACGGCCTCTCGAAGCGGACGCGTTACTATCAGTCCATGATGGATGCTGATCTCCTCGCGGCAGGAGCGGACTATGACACACTGAATCCGACGATCATCATCTTTATCTGCCCGTTTGATCCGTTTGAGGCGGGGCGGTATCTCTATACCTTTGAGAACCGCTGTGTCGAGGATGCAGCTTTGCGGTTGGACGATGGGACTCGAAAGATTTTTCTCAACACAAAGGGGCGACTTGGTGAGATCGACAATTCCATTCGTGCGTTTTTGCAGTACGTCGACGGCGTGATGTCGACAGATCGCTTCGTGCAGGAGATTGACGAGGAGATTCAGAAGGTGAAGCGGATCGAAGGAGAGGCGGTGAGTTACATGACGTATGAGATGAAGATGAAGGAAGAGCGAAAAGAGGGGATGAGGGAAGTTTTACAAATACTTCCTTTGCTCGGAATGAATCTTTCCCTTGAGGAAATTGCAAAGCGAACGGGGTGTACGATTGAGTATCTGCACCAGTTAAAAGCCGCTATTCCTAATATCGGTGAAGGGGTTACCTAAGGAATCGCTGATAAAATGAAGTCCGTCAGATTGGCGTAGATTTTTTCGTCCGATTGAGGAGGCAAACCGGACGCATAGCCAAAGCTATGTGGAGGATTTGCCGACGAAAAGCGGGCAAAAAGATGCGCTAAGATGGCGTGGCTGAATTTATCAGTGCTTCCTTAAAGTGTCTTTTGTAACAAATTAAGTGAATTTCACGATATATGGGATAGACAACGCCCCTTGGAGCGAGCGGCTTCAAGGGGCGTTGCTGTGTATGGAGGGCGACTGTGCGGCTCTATTTGCCCATTTTTGATAGATCCTTTACGATCTCGATGATCTTCGGCGTTGAGTCAGCCTCAACGCCTTTGTTGGAGTAACCTGTCGGCTGTGGCGAGAAGATACATTGCGTTGCTTGGAGAAGAACGGCATTCTTGGTCTGAACATCGTTACTAGCGGCGTTTACGAAGGTTTCAAACGTGTTCAAAGCGTTTTCCCGATGCTGATTGATGACTTGATTGTGACGTGCGGCGGTATAGTTCTTGGCGCACCAAAGTGTAGAGAAAATCAGGATAAGAAGAACGCTGAAGCGTGATATTGTTGCCTGGATAAATGACACATCATTCAGGGGCGTGCCAGGAATTTGCAAGATGTTGAAAGCGTAAAGTGCCCATGAATATGTTTCATGGGCAAGAAATACAGCCACAACTAGCCATAGTATTGCTTCAATCCAATATTGTTTTTCTGTCTCTTTGAAATAGATAGCTTGTTTGGAAACGCCAATTTTACCAGAAGCGAGTTGGACATCGTCCAATGTCTTTTCGACTTTTTTCTGATTTTCTTTCATTTTGTTGATGATATCATTTGCTCGTTGCTGAAAGGTTTGGATATCAACTTCTGTGGGTTTAGCAATTGCGACAATGGGGGAGATAACATCATACCATTCCATGTAATTATTTTTGAATTGCAATATATAAGAATCCCGTTCTCTTGTGAGGTTGTTTGTTGTGGAAGATGGATATTTTTCAATATCTTCGATTAGCTTTTTTATTTTGGTTAAAACGCATGTCAAATCTTTTAGTTGCTTCTCGGGTAGGAGGTCGAAATTGCAATCTTGCAATAGCCGCAATAAGAGAAATATACGCTCGAAATAAAAGCCCCCTTTTTCAAGGCTTAATTCAGAGCCTAACTCTTTTCGCGTGAGTGATTCAGGCGTCCTGTCAGATAATATTTCGATGAGTAAACGCTTGGGTGAGTTCGGTGATATGCTATCCTGATCCTGGATTGGCATCATCATATCCTCCTAACAATATTTTTATAGATTCAAATCAATTATACAATGAAATGAATGTTTTGAAAAGTAAATTTTATGATGTAAAAAATAATATAATATAGTTAAGTCCCCTCCTCATTTCGACGATATATTTTTCAGGACGGGCTATCTATGCTCTTTTATCCAATTATTTCAAAGTAAATTATGGAAACTATAGATAAGTCAGGGAGGCAGTCTTTATGGCGATGGTGGTCAAGAATAATATGCCGGCGGTGAATACGCTCAACACACTCAACGCGAATGAGAGCGCACTCTCGAAGAGCCTGCAGAAGGTTTCCTCGGGCATGAAGATCAACAGCGCGGGAGATGATGCCTCGGGCATGGCGATCTCGGAGCGGATGCGCGTGCAGGTGCGCTCGCTCGACCAGGACGACAACAACACGAAGAACGGTTCTGCGCTCCTCCGAACGGCAGAGGGCGCGGTGCAGTCCACCATCGAAATCCTCAAGACGCTCAAGGAAAAGGCGATCAACGCCGCGAACGATACGAACACGGACGAGGATCGCGCCGTCATCCAGAAGGAAGTCGATCACCTCATCGACCAGATCGACGAGAATGCACTCACGACGTACAACGGGAAATATCTCATTGATGGGTCGCGGAATGGGGTCGTCCGAGGAGATGGGGGTAAAGGGACGTTCTCGACCTATTCCAATATGAGTCTTTCAACAGACACTGCGAATGGAACGCGTTTGGTCAACCTTAAACGACGCGATGGGAGTGAGTTGGGGATTCATTCAACTGACACCGTTACGGCATCATGGATACGAAATGGCGTGACCTATACAGGAACAATTTCACCAATTGGGAATACAAATATAACTGGTATGATTAATATCATTACGTCAAGTCATGCAGGTCGGTATTCCACGAATTCACAGATTGGTGTCGATGAATATGGAGATCCTATTTTTACGCCGGACAATCAACCGGCATTAACCGTGCGAGCGACTTTTCCAGGGGTTGAGCATCAAATTTCCGGGCTCACCTTTACTGTGACCGATAATCGTGGTAATTTGCGCAAGGAAGTCAACGCTGTTCTTGACGACTTCCGGGAAGTTGTGCGTGCGCAAAACCCGTCGGCGGATAATGCACTCGTGCTCCAGACGGGGGTCAAGGCAAATCAGAGCGTAAAGGTCGGCTTCACTGATATGCGCTCGGCGGCACTCGGACTCCAGGCCTATGA
>CALJPB010000400.1 GCA_937981305.1 uncultured Selenomonas sp. | reverse complement strand
GATATGCTGAAGAATTTCGATGCCGTTTATCTCGGTGCAGTTGGATATCCCGGCGTTCCCGATCATGTTTCCCTTGGCGGCCTTCTGCTGCAAATTCGCCGAGGGTTCGATGAGTACATCAATCTGCGTCCCGTGCGTCTCCTAAAGGGGGCACCATGCCCTCTCGCAGACGTATCAACAGACGATATCAATATGATTGTCGTGCGTGAGAACAGCGAGGGCGAATACGCGAATGTCGGTGCGCATCTATATGCGGGGACGGAGCGTGAGCTGGCTCTGCAGACAGGTGTTTTTTCGCGGCATGGCTGTGAACGTGTCATTCGCTATGCCTATGAGCTTGCGCGGAGTGAGAAACGCTCACTCACATCGATCTCCAAAGGAAATGCTCTGCGTTACTCCATGGTGTTTTGGGATGAGATTTTCGCGGAGATTGGGAAGGAGTACCCAGACGTGGAGACGCACAGTCTCCTCGTTGATGCGGCAAGTATGTTCTTTGTCAAAGATCCGAAACGTTTCGAGATCGTTGTGACGAGCAATCTGTTCGGCGATATACTGACCGACCTCGGTGCGGCGATTGCGGGCGGTATGGGGCTTGCTGCAGGTGCGAACCTCAATCCTGAACGGAAATTTCCGTCGATGTTCGAGCCGATTCATGGGAGTGCTCCGGATATTGCGGGACAGGGGATTGCAAATCCGCTGGCATCGATCTGGTCGATCAGTCAGATGCTCGACTTTCTCGGAGAAAAGGAATGGGCGGATCGTGTGCTCGCAGCGATTGAGACCTTGCTCGTGGAACGCAGGACTTTGACCCCTGATCTTGGCGGTAGGGCAAAGACTTCGGAGATTGGCAGTGCAATCCTTGAAATATTGGAACGCTGAGAGAAATTTGCGTAAGAAAAGCGCGAGGTTATCAAATCCTCGCGCTCTATTTACATAATGGATGGAGTGTAAAGAACGATGAAAGAGAAGCGCATACGAAAGGCTGTCATTCCTGCAGCAGGATATGGAACGCGGTTTCTTCCCGCCACCAAGGCAACGCCGAAGGAAATGCTGCCCATTGTGGACAAACCCACCATCCAGTACATCGTCGAGGAGGCTCTTGCGAGCGGGATTGAAGATATCCTCATCATCAGCGGACACGGCAAGCGTGCCATTGAGGATCACTTTGACTCGGCTCCTGCACTCGAACATGAACTCGAGCGAAAAGGAAAGACGGAACTTCTCGATGTGGTGCGGGAAACTACGGATGTAAACGTCCACTATGTCCGTCAAAAGTATATGCGTGGGTTGGGGGATGCCATTTTTTGTGCACGCAGCTTCGTCGGTGACGAGCCCTTTGCGGTTCTCCTTGGCGATGACGTTGTTTTCCACCCGGAGCGGTCGGCACTGGGACAGCTCATTGATGTCTATGAGGAACACGGTGGCTCTGTGCTCGGCTGTCAGATGGTGTCCGATGAACAGGTATCCTCGTATGGCATTGTTGCAGGTAAGACGCTTGAGAATCCACGCCTCATGCGGGTTTTCGATATGGTGGAAAAACCCTCTGTCGATGAGGCGCCAAGCCGTATGGCTGTGCTCGGGCGCTATATCATCAGCCCCACGATCTTTTCCATTCTCAGTGAGACAAAGCCGGGCAAGGGCGGCGAGATCCAGCTCACAGATGCACTCAAAGTTCTTGCGCAGCGTGAGGCGGTCTATGCTTATGACTTTGAGGGGAAACGTTATGATCTGGGGGATAAACTCGGATTCTTGCAGGCAACGGTTGAGTTTGCCCTGCGCCGCGCGGATCTCGGTGCAGATTTTAAGGCGTATTTGAAAACCCTTGTAAAGACGATGTGAGGCGATCGGTTTGCGAAAGGAAAATCAGGCAAATCTGGCACTTGCCGTCAGTGTATTTGGTCTAGTCGGGACAACAGGGCAGGGAAGCTCCCTCCTTGTTGCAACGATGCATCACGGATTCTTGGCGGCGACCATCGGCGGTCTTGCAGACTGGTTTGCAGTCAAGGCGATCTTCGGGCGTCCGCTCGGCATATCGCATCGTACGGACATCCTCCGGCGTAATCGCACACGCATCATGGAGTCTCTCGTTCGATTTTCCTCGGATGATTTGCTCAGTAAAAAAAATATCATGGATGTGGTCGAACGCGAGAAGATTGGTGCTCTCCTTGTGGAGTATTTGGAGCATCGC
>CALJPB010000399.1 GCA_937981305.1 uncultured Selenomonas sp. | reverse complement strand
GAAATCGACGCTGCTCTCCATGGTTGCACGCAATACGGAGGCGGACATCAGTGTCATTACGCTCGTCGGGGAACGCGGCCGCGAGGTGCGTGACTTTATCGAACGCGACCTCGGCGAGGAAGGGCTGAAACGCTCTGTTGTGGTTGTCGCGACCTCCGATCAGCCTGCACTCGTTCGCATCAAGGGGGCGATGACGGGAACGGCGATTGCCGAGTATTTCCGCGATCAGGGGCATAAGGTTGTCCTGATGATGGACTCCGTGACACGCTTTGCGATGGCGCAGCGCGAAGTGGGGCTTACCATCGGCGAGCCGCCTGCAACGCGCGGCTATACGCCATCCGTCTTTGCGATGCTCCCGCGCCTTTTGGAGCGTGCGGGCACGAGTGAAAAGGGGTCGATCACGGGCATCTACACCGTCCTTGTGGATGGCGACGATATGAATGAGCCGATTGCGGATGCCGTGCGTTCCATTCTGGACGGTCACATTGTACTCTCGCGTAAGATTGCGGCGCAGAATCACTTCCCGGCGATTGATGTGCTGGGAAGTGTCAGCCGCGTTATGTATGAGGTCGTGGAAAAAAGCCATTTGGAGGCGGCGCAGGAGATGCGTCAGCTCATGGCGGTCTATGCCGAGGCGGAGGATCTTATTCACATCGGCGCGTATGTCAAGGGCTCGAGCCCGAAGATCGATGCGGCAATTCAGCGGATTGACGGGATCAACACGTTCCTCTGTCAGGATATTTACGAAGTGACCTCCTACGAGGAGACGAAGAAGCGTCTGCTCGCGGCTGTGGGCAAGGCTGCCGCACCTGCGGTATCTGCGGAATCGTGCGCTGAGGAAGCGCCATGAAGAAATTCACATTTCAACTGGAGACCCTCCTCAAGGTGACGCGCATGAAGAAGGAGGAGGCCGAGGTCGCCTTTGCCAAAGCGGTACGTCAGCTGGAGGATGCGCGTGCCTATCAGCACCGCCTGCTTGAGGAGATGCACCGTGGGCAGATGGACTATGAGAATCTGTCCAAGGAAGGGACGCGCATCAAGATCGGGACGCTCATGAGTTTTAACCGCTTTTTTGGGTGGAAGCGTCAGCAGATCGAGGATCAGCAGCAGGTCATACTTGCAGCGAGTGCAGAACGGCAGAAGCGCCTCAAAGCTCTTATGGAACAGGTGCGTGCGCTGAAAAGCATTGAGAAATTAAAGGAACAACGCCTGGCCGAGTATAAGGCTGAGGTCTTGCGGGAAGAGCAGAAGATGCTTGACGAGATTGGTCTGCAGCTGACCATGCGTCATCGGGAATTGGAGGAAGCGGTATGATGGATCTTTCGGCAATTCGGCAGATACAGGCGCGTATTGCGGAGATCGAGGGGCAGTTTTCCCTGCCTGCACAGCAGATGCCGGGCATGGAATTCGCCGCGAAATTGCAGCAGGAAATGGACAAGAATGTCGTGTCGGCAGCGGGGAAGGCGCACGCGGTTCAGAGTGCACAGAGTGCAACTGCGGTGCAGCAGGCAGAAAAATCCCGTTCAGATGTTTCCAATCCGGAGCTTTCACGCACGATTCATGCAGCGGCAGCGAAATACGCCGTCGACCCGAAGCTCATCTCTGCTGTTGCAGAGGTGGAGTCCGGCGGCAATCAAAGTGCCGTCTCGCCCGCCGGAGCGGTTGGAGTCATGCAGCTGATGCCGGAGACTGCGGCGGGGCTTGGGGTGAACCCGTACGACATGAAGAGCAACGTAGAGGGCGGCGCGAAGTATCTGCGTGAGATGCTTGACACCTTTGACGGTGATGTCAAGAAGGCGGTTGCCGCGTACAATGCGGGACCGAACGCAGTGAAGGCATACGGCGGCGTTCCGCCCTATGCAGAGACGCAGAACTATGTGAACAATGTCTTGGACATCTATCGTTGAGTGCGTAAAACAAGATTTTTCAGGGGAAGAGAAAGAGGGAAGGGTATCCCATGCGGAAGATATTGAAGATCCTGTTCGGACTAATCCTGCTTCTCGTCTTGGTCATTGGCGGATTTGCTCTCGGTGTCTACCTCCGACTCTTTGACACACAGGCACTCAATGATGCGTACGGTCTGCATGAGCTTCCCGTGGTCGGTGAATACTTTGTGCCGCCGACGGCGGGGGAGGAGCATACGGAAACTGCATCGACTACGGCTACGCCGGCACCTGCAGGCCACGGTACGCCGAGTGCCGCCGGCGGGAAAAAACCTCCTGAGACGGTAAAAATCTCGAAAGAAGAGATTGAAAAGCAACAGGCGGAGCGTGAGGCGGCAGATAAGAAGCGTGTATCGAAGCTCGTACATCTCTACAACGATATGAAGCCGGAGAATGCGGCAAAAGTTATGGAGACTCTGGATACTGATCTTTGTGCCGCCATCCTGCAGGGCATGGATGAGAGCAAGGCGGCAAAGATCCTGACATCCTTTGACCCAACGCGCGCGGCAGAGATCACGCAGCTCATCTATAACGGTGTGCCGCAGAAGTCGAAAAAGACGCGCAGTGCAGCCCGCAGTGCGGACGCACTTGGGATGGAACCGGGAGAAGGATCGGCAGAGGTACAATAAGGGAATCGGATCATAGTGATTGCGAGCCTGCGAAGCAGCTGAAAAGCATACTTCGCAGGTTTTTATCCGTTCTTTGTCTGGGAGGGTGGACTTTTGCGCCGCATCATATCATTACTTATTGTGATCCTTGTCGGGATACTTGGCTTCACTTCTGTCAACACGGCAGAAGCAGCGTTTAGCGAACGTGCCAAAGATTTGGCAAAGGTAACCGGGGTTCGCATTGGGCGTACGGATGGAAATGTTCGCGTCGTTGTGGACTCCGATCACTCTGTTTCCTACAAGCAAAGTGTCCTGTCGAATCCGACGCGCATTGTTTTGGACATTCAAAATGCGTGGATTGTCCCCGAGGCGAAGAAGGATTTGACGGTGGATTCACCGCTTGTCTCGCGCGTGCGGGTGGCGCAGTTTGATCCTACGACGGTCCGTATTGTCGTTGAAACTACGGTACAGAGGGGCGGTTGGAGAATCTTTTCCATCGATGGAGAAAAGCCCCGTGTTGTCATGGACATTGGCGCAGATCCTTCGGGAGGGCCGGTCGTGAACTCTCTGCCGGAAACGCAGAAGCCTGCACCTGCACTCTCCTCCCCTGCGGCGGACGAGGATGAGACGGAGGAAGACGTGCGCCCGTCACAGGATCAGCTGGATCGTGACCTCTCGGAGATTACGGGGATGAAGGGGCGCAGGATTGCCATCGACCCTGGACATGGGGGCAGCGATTCGGGAGCGATCGGTCCGACGGGCATCATGGAAAAGTCCGTGACCATGCGTGTGAGCCGTGAGCTTAAGCGCCTCCTTGAGGCGGAGGGAGCAACCGTCATCCTTACGCGTACAGGGGATACGGAGGTCTCTGAGAAGGGGGCAAGTGCAACATCGGTCGAGGAACTTCAGGCACGCTGCGATGTCGCCAATAACGCAAACGCGGACATCTTCCTCTCCATCCATGCGGACGCTTTTACGAACCGCGAGGTGAAGGGAACGACAGCCTATTACTACACGAAGGGCACGAAGCAGTCAAAACAGCTTGCAGACAACGTGCGTACGGCACTGATTGATGCCATTGGTACCGTTGACAGAGGGACACAGTCGTGTAATTTCTATGTGGTGAAACATACGGATATGCCCGCTATTCTTGTGGAGATCTCCTTTATCTCGAATCCGGATGAGGAAAAGATGATGAACAGCGAGACGGGCATCAAGAAGATTGCACAGGGCATTGCTGACGGCATTGCCGATTACTTTGGATGATATTTAGGAGAGGAGGGAGCATTTGCAGGAAGTTCACGGCTATCCGGCGCGTGCACGGCAGTTCTTTGCCGTGCTTCTCCCGATTCTCGTTACACAGGTCTCGTTGATTGCGCCGGGGTTTTTTAATACGGTTATGGCGGGGCATATCAGTAAGGAGGATCTTGCGGGGATTGCTGTTGGGGCGAGCATATTTTTCCCTGTTTTTGGCGCTTTCATGGGGCTGGTTTCGGGGCTCACCCCCGTCATTGCACAGCACTATGGTGCGCACCGCATACTTGAGATCCGCCGCGTCGTTCAGCAGAGTTTCTACTGGGCGACGCTTCTTTCTGTGCTCCTGCTCATATGCGGTGTCTTGACTGTGCCAACACTCGTTCATGCGCTCGCGCTTGAACCAGTGGTGGAACGCATTACGATGGAGTATCTGTCCTATATTGCCCTCGGACTTATCCCCGTTGCGCCTGCGATCGTTCTCAGAAACTTTATCGACGCACATGGGCGGACACGGCTCACCATGTACATCACGATGACAACCATTCCGATCAACATTGTGCTCAACTACATCTTCATGTATGGCGCATTCGGTGTGCCTGCGCTTGGTGGTCCGGGCGCAGGGCTTGGGGCGGCACTGAGCTACGGGATCTTTTTTGTTCTCAATGTCGTCGCCGTTCTGTGGATACCGCAGTTCGCGCGTTACCATGTGCTTGCACGTCTGCCGAAGCCCATCCCCGGCGACTGGTTGGCACTGCTCGCGATCTGCGTTCCCATCGGGCTTACAGTGTTCTGCGAGCAGAGCATCTTCGGTGCGGTTGGCCTCCTCATGGCGGCGTATGGGACAACCGTACTTGCTGCGCATCAGGCGGCGATGAATTTCACCACCATTGTCTATATGCTGCCGCTCTCGGTCTCCATGGCGATCACGATCCTCGTGGGCTACGAGGTCGGCGGCGGGCGTGAGAACGGTGCACGCGCCTACATTCGCCTGAGCCGCGTGCTGACCCTCGTCTTCGTCGGCGTGATAGCGCTCGTACTTGCGGCGATGCGCGACTCCGTTGCCGCACTCTATACGACCAACTCCGAGGTGCAGGAACTCCTTCGTGTTTTCCTTCTCTACGCGCTCGTCATGCAGTTCTGCGACTGTGTGAATGCACCGCTGCAGGGAGCATTGCGCGGCTACAAGGATGTCACCGTCACGTTCTGGCTTGCCGTGCTCTCGTTCTGGGGCATCGGTC
>CALJPB010000398.1 GCA_937981305.1 uncultured Selenomonas sp. | reverse complement strand
GAGATGGGATTGCGCCCGACCGCGCCGCCGACCGCCTGTGCGGACATACGCCCGCCGCGCACTGCGGCGATTTGGGCGGCGATCCTGCCGTAGGTCGTCGTCTCTCCATAGGGAATCGCGCGCAGCATCTCCCACACCATTTGTTGAAACGCCGTGCCAACGGGCGCGAGCGGCGGCAAAAAGTCCGGCACTTTTCCGCTGAAATACAGATCAAGCCAATGCAAGGTCTCCTCGAACACGGGGAGATCTTTTTGTATCCCTCGGATGCAGTCGCCCGTATCGTCAAAGTCAAGCGCGGTGAGCGCTGTCCCGTCGCTCGTGAGCGTCATGCCGCCGAGCGGGGAGCTGTAATGTGCCGTACAGATCATGAGATGCCTCCTGTCATTTTGGATCAGTTTATTATAGAGGAAAAGACAGCGTGCCGCAAATGTCGCCTGCCATGCGACCACGCCGCTCGCCCCTCCTGCTATACTCTGAACCATAGAAAAGGTCAACCGTGTATAGAGGAGGAACATATCATGGCAGAGGAAAAAGTACAGGGACAAACGGAGCTGGTCTTCATTCTGGATCGCAGCGGGTCGATGTCGGGGCTGGAGAGCGACACCATTGGCGGGTTTAACGGCATGCTTGCGCAGCACCGGAGCGAGGGCGGGGACGTGCTCGTCTCGACGGTACTCTTTGACCACGAGGACGAGGTGATTCATGACCGCGTGCGGATCGCAGAGGTGCCAACGCTCACGGACAAGGAGTACTACACGCGCGGCAGCACGGCGCTGCTCGATGCGATGGGCGGCGCGATTCACCACATCCGCAACGTCCACAAGTACGCACGCCCCGAGGATCGCCCCGCGCGCACGATGTTCATCATCACGACCGACGGCATGGAGAACGCGAGCACGCGCTACACGGCAGATCAGGTGCGGGCGATGGTGAAGCGGCAGGAAGCGGAGGGCTGGGAGTTCATCTTCCTCGGCGCGAACATCGACGCCGTGCAGGTCGCGGGCGGGCTCGGCATCCGCGCGGAGAACGCCGCCGAGTTCGCCTGTGACGCTGCGGGGGTTCGCGAGAACTTCTGCGCGCTCGGAGACATGATGAGCACCTTTGCGGGGACGGGCGTGATTGCCCACGGATGGCAGGCGAAGATCAGCAAGCACCTCGCGAAGAAGAGGAGCGGGCGCAGCTGAGGTAGGATGGATAAACAGGAGGGGGGCTTCACAGCGGGATGCCCCTTTTCCTTTTCGATCAATCAGATGAAAACAAATCTCTTGCGGCGATGATTCGCATATGTTAAAATTTTGTGAAAAGAAGATGAAAGGGGATCGCCCATGCTGCCGCCGTATCAAATACCATCCGCCGCCCTGATTGCAAAGATACGCCGCTACATCGCGGAGCATCTGCATGACGCCGCCGACATGGTCGCGGAGGAACCGCGCGAAATCCCGTGCCGCCCGCCGCAGCCCTTCGAGGGGGAGGAGGAGCGGCGCGATCTGCACGCAGAGCATCTGCCGCCGCCCTTGACGTGCGGGTGGTGCGTGGCGGTTGGGATTCTGCCCCCCGGCATGGGCGAGCACATGGGCAGCCTCTTTTCACGCCTTCGGAGCAAGCTCAACAAGGCGGACGAAACCTTCTCCGAGCGCCTCCTGCGCCTCATCGACGAGAGCGGCATGACCGATGTAGAGGTGTACAAGCGTGCGGGGATTGACCGCAAACTGTTCTCCAAGATCCGTACCGACAAGAACTATCATCCGAAAATTCGCGTCGTCTACGCATTCATCTTCGTCCTGCGGCTGAACCTCGACGACGCGCGGGATCTCCTCGCGAGCGCGGGCTACAGCATCTCGCCTGCGCACGAATACGACCTTGCCATGCAGTACTGCATCGAGGAGGGCTTTGACATCGACACCGTGAACGAGATCCTGTATGCGCTTGGGATGGATGTGCTGTGACGTGAGATTTTTGAGAATCTCGACAAGGCATGGACGTAAATCGTCCATGCCTTTTGCTATACTTGAATCACATAATGAAAATGTCGCCTGTGCGGCGACCTATGGCGGCGGGGGATTTGCTAGAATAGGGACAGATCGAAGAGAAGTCATTTGGAGGTGTGCATCATGGGAATTTTGAAGAATTTGCAGCGCGCGCTTCGCACGGTGCGCCCGC
>CALJPB010000397.1 GCA_937981305.1 uncultured Selenomonas sp. | reverse complement strand
TGATCTTTACGTTTGGAGGCTTGTCCAAACAAGAGCCACTGGATGATATCCTCGCGGCTCTGGCAGAACGTGGGATGCGTGGGACGTTCTTCGTCACCGAGCGCGAGATCCAACGCAATGCTGACAATATCGAACGTATTGTTGCAGCGGGACAGGATCTCGGCATCGGTCTGCGTCCGGAGGCGGGGGCGGACTTCGCCGCGTACTGTGCGCAGATCGAGCGCATTCAAACGGCACTGCAGCAGCGATGGGGCGTTACGACGAATGTAGTGCGTCAGATGTCCGGTGCCGATGAGGATGCAATCAACGAAGCGGTATCGGCGATGGGGTGTATCCTCGTTGGTCAGGGAGTTAATGTTGTTCAGTCCAAGCACAAGGATGCGCAGTCGGCAGAGGAACTGATGCCACAACTCTTTGGTCGTTGGACAACCTCGCTGAATCGCGGTCAGATTATCTATCTGCGGATGGACTTCTATACCCGTGAGGCTCTTACGGCAGAGATCTTTCGCGCGATTATTGCCGAAAAGCTCGACAACATAGCCTATCATGCACCGGGGGCGTCCAATGCGCAGATGGCAGATGAGAGCGCGGCATCGGGGTATACGGTGGTTTCTGTACAGGATGTTTTGGCAGATACCGCAGCGGGATATACCTATCCTGTCAATGTTGATGAGCTGCCTGTGGATATGCGCCCCTATGAGCGTGCGGAGAAATTGACCGAAAAGACGGTCTCCAAAGAATTTTTTAAGCGATATGTCGGTGCTCCGGAGGTTGGTGAAACGGATCGTATGCTTGGGTTCTCGCGCACGGAGATGCGACTGGCGGATCGCACAGGAATTGTCAAAACAGTTGCTGATAATACGGTGTTCTTCACTTTTGACGACTGGGGCAGTGACGATTCGATCAACCATCTCCTCTACGTACTGCGCAAGCATCGGGCACACGGAACGTTTTTTATCATTACGAGAAGCATCCACAACAATCCAAATCTGCTGCGTGCGATTGCCGCCGAGGGCAATGAGATCGGCAGTCATACGAACGGACATATTCCGATGACGGTGCAGGATGATAAGGGGCGTCAGATTCCTGTCCAGCACCCGGAGGAATACTATGAAGATGTACGTTCCTCGTATGAGAAATTGGCGGAAACAGTCGGCGATATGAAACTTCCCTCGGGACGCTATGCCCTCACGCGGCTTCTGCGCCCCCCGACGCTCGCGGTCAGCCGCATGGGTGCAACGGCGATTTTCAACAACGGATTTACCTATATTGTCAACGGCAGCGGCAGTACGGAGGACTACAGTACGGTCTCCATGGAATCTCTGGTCGGGATTCTCCACCATTTGACGCATGAGGAGGACGGCACGGTGAAGCGTGGTGCAATTCTCGTTATGCACATGAGTGCGACATCGATGGCTACTTCTAAGGCACTTGATATGCTGCTCACAGCAAACGATGGGCTGCCCGAGGGACATCCCGGAAAATTCAAGGTCGGGCTTCTCGGGGACTATCTGGTCGGCGACTACGACCAGACGATGCATCAGGTGAAGCCTGCCAAGGGCTATCAACTCCACTAAAAAACCTTGCACATTTTCGCCAAGCGAAAATGTGCAAGGTTTTTTGATTTATTTATCCGCGGTTACGTCGTGCGAGAATGCGGATGACCTTTGCTCCGGTGCTCTTGATTTTGCGGATGGGAGCGACGCGCGTCGTTGTCTTTGGCCGAATCTCTGCGGGGCTGCGGAAGTCGCCGCGCCGCAGATGTGTTGTTTTCGGGCTGGAATGCCTTGCGCAGGACGCGTGCAATCGGGTCGAGTGCGGCATCCTCTGCGCAGAGGTAAATGTCAAGTGAGACGTAGTGGAGTTCCGGATGGACGTGAAGTGCCAGATGTCCATTTGGGAGGAGAGACATCAAAGAAATGTGTCCGTTTTCCTGTATCTCGCTGATGATCTGCAAGGGGACGAGATCCAGTTCCCTGAGTGCTGTGGAGACCTTGGCACGCACCGCCGCTTCATCACTGCATTGCTCTGCTTTGCAGTTATAAAAATCCACTGTCAGCAACCTTGCTTGAATGTTCATTCGCATCCGTCTCCTTATACAGTGCATATCATTTAGTTTTATTATATGGGAAACTGTGATGTCCGTCAAGGAATCTGGTTAAATTGTCCTAAATAAGATCAAAGAAGGGATCGCGAGATTGTATTCCGCACGTTTTCCCTATAAAATCTCATGGAAAAATAAATGAGCATATGCTATACTGATTCTGCACGTCCATGTGACGTGCATGAAATTATTGATACGGATACATCTCATTTGGTGGAAGGAGACTCCATTTACAATGTTTGGTCTTTTTGGTGGTCACGATATGGGGATTGATCTCGGTACGGCGAATACTCTGGTACATGTCAAGGGGCGCGGAATTGTGCTGCGTGAGCCGTCTGTTGTTGCGATAAAGAGTGATTCGGGTGATGTACTCGCCGTGGGCGAGGAAGCAAAGCAGATGATCGGGCGTACGCCCGGCAATATCGTTGCGATTCGTCCGATGAAGGATGGTGTGATTGCGGACTTCGATGTGACGCAGGCAATGCTGAAATATTTCATTCGCAAGGCGATGCGCTCGAAGTCGTTTGTGCGTCCGCGCGTCGTCGTCGGTGTCCCCTCCGGTGTGACGGAGGTCGAGAAGCGTGCGGTCATTGACGCGGCACAACAGGCGGGGGCGCGCGAGGCGTATCTGATCGAGGAGCCGATGGCGGCGGCGATTGGTGCGGGGCTTCCTGTGGAGGAGGCAACGGGAAGCATGGTCGTCGA
>CALJPB010000396.1 GCA_937981305.1 uncultured Selenomonas sp. | reverse complement strand
TGAAAAAACTCCAAGCCGACGGCGCGGCGCACAATATCAAGTCGGCAAAGCGCATGGTCGAGCGCGCGCGTCCCGAGGTCTGGGACGTGCTCGAGGATGTCATCAAGGAGCATCCCGTGCTGCTCAACCGCGCACCGACGCTGCATCGTCTCGGCATTCAGGCGTTCGAGCCTGTTCTCACCGAGGGGCGTGCGCTGAAGCTGCATCCGCTGGCGTGTACGGCATACAACGCGGACTTTGACGGCGACCAGATGGCGATCCATCTGCCGCTGTCGGCGGAGGCGCAGACCGAGGCACGCGTGCTCATGCTCGCGGCGAACCACATCCTCGCGCCGAAGGACGGCAAGCCCATCATCGTCCCCTCGCAGGACATGGTGCTCGGCTCGTACTACCTCACGAAGGTGCGCCCCGGTGCGAAGGGCGAGGGCAAGGTCTTTACGGGCATCGCAGAGGCTCTGCTCGCCTATCAGGAGAAGGTGCTCGACCTGCAGGCGGAGATCCGCGTGCAGATTGCGGGCTACGGACTTGTCCGCACCTCCCTCGGCCGTCTCATCTTCAGCGAGAGCCTGCCCGAGGCATTGCGCCACTACCATCGGGATGCGGAGACGGGGGAGTGGAGTCTCGGCGTTCTCATGAACAAAAAGGAGCTCGGCAGGCTCGTCGCGAACTGTTACGATCACTTCGGCGCGACCAAGACTGCCGAGGTCATCGACAATGTGAAAAATCTCGGCTACCACTATGCCTGCATCGCGGGCATGACGGTCGCTGTCTCCGATGTCATTGTGCCGCCGAAGAAGAAGGAAATCATTGCAAATACGCAGGGCTTGGTCAATAAGGTCGAGCGTCAGTATGCGCGTGGTCTGATTACCGAGGACGAACGGTACAAGAAGGTCGTCCAGCTCTGGACGAAGGCGACGGACGATGTCGCGGACGCGATGATGGACAACATGGATCCGTTCAACCCCATCTTCATGATGGCGGACTCGGGCGCACGCGGCAACAAGCAGCAGATGCGCCAGCTCGCGGGGATGCGCGGACTCATGGCAGATCCGTCCGGTAAGATCATCGACCTGCCGATCACGGCGAACTTCCGCGAGGGACTCACCGTTTCCGACTACTTCATCTCCTCGCACGGTGCGCGCAAGGGACTTGCCGATACGGCACTCCGTACGGCGGACTCGGGCTATCTGACGCGCCGTCTCGTCGACGTGGCACAGGATGTCATCGTCCGCGAGGAGGACTGCGATGTCTCCGCGATCAACCTCATGCAGATTCGCGCACGGCTCGCGGAGTCCGCATTCGACGCGCTCGAGCTGCTGGTTGAGAGCCTGATGGGACGACTCCTTGCTATGGCGATCTACGATCCCGAGACGAAGGAAGTCCTCTATCCGCAGGATACGGTTCTCGACGATGAGGTTCTCGAGACCATCGGCGAGCGTGACATCCGTGAGATCATGGTGCGCGGCTCCTCCGTGAGCGTCGAGGGTGCCGTCAGCAATGCAATGGTCACGGAGAGCATCACGCTCGGCGAGCCGGACGCACGTAAGCGCAAAAAGGCGCGCGCAGCGATTGTCCGCGAACTCAGCGGCAAAGAAGTCGTGCGCGATGCCGCTCTGGACGACGGCACGATGCTTGCCTCCGAGGGCGATCTGCTCACGGACAAGGTGGTGGAAGCCATCATCGACTCGGAACTGCACGAGCTCCACATCCGCAACAACAATGTACGCGGCATCGAGGTCGAGGCAATCACCGAGGGCACGGGTGTCATCGAGTCGCTTGCCGACCGCATCGTCGGCCGCGTGCTGGCCGAGGACATCGTGGACGAGGCGACGGGCGAGGTGATCGCGCACATCAACGATCCCGTGGACGAGGCGCTCGCGAAGCGGATCGAGGGCGTCAGAAAGCGCGTCTCCATCCGCAGCGTGCTGACCTGCAAGTCGCAGTTCGGTGTCTGCATGAAATGCTATGGCCGCGACCTTGCCAACCAAGCGGAGGTCGAGATCGGCGAGGCGGTCGGCATCATCGCCGCGCAGTCGATCGGTGAGCCGGGCACACAGCTCACGATGCGTACGTTCCACTCGGGCGGTGTTGCGGGCGACGATATCACACAGGGTCTGCCGCGCGTCGAGGAGCTCTTTGAGGCACGCAAACCCAAGCACAACGCGATTATTGCCGAGAACGAGGGCATCGCTCACGTCGACGACACCGGCAAGGGGATGCGTACGGTCACGATCACGCCCGAGGGCGGCGCAGGGCGCGAGTACTCCGTACCGTTCGGCGCACGCATGGCGGTGCGCGACGGGATGGAGATGAAGATCGGCGACAAGATCACCGAGGGCTCGGTCAACCCGCACGACATCCTGCGCGTCTGCGGTCTGCAGGCGACCCAGCGCTACCTCGTCTACGAGGTGCAGAAGGTCTACAAGTCGCAGGGCGTTGAGATCAACGATAAGCACATCGAGGTCATGGTGCGGCAGATGCTGCACAAGGTCAAGATCGAGGAGT
>CALJPB010000395.1 GCA_937981305.1 uncultured Selenomonas sp. | reverse complement strand
GTTGTTGGGCTGAAATGTTCTCTTCACCTCACGTCACCTCCTTTGCTGCCGCGCTGTGCGGCATATGCCGTGCGGCGATTCATATAGATGGATTACTAGCCGTCATTATAGACGAAAAAAAGCGGCAATGTCAAGGCGTGAGCGCGGCATTTGCACGTTTTTTTCCGCAGATGTTCAAAAGCACCTGTTGATAAGTCTTCTTTTTTTTGTTAAAATATCCCCAAACTACTGTGGACAACCTGTGAAAGAATCGTTTATAATTTCATTTCTGCATATATTACCGCATCCTGCTCATCGACAGAGTTATCCACAACTGTGAATAACTCTGTGGATAAACATTTTACAAAATTTTTTTGAAGGGACTCAACTGTATGTCCGAAGCACAGACCCCCGCAATCGTCGCCATGTGGCAGAAGGTACTGGAAAAAACCGATGGAATCATCCCCAAAGATGCCGTAAAACAGTGGATCTCGCGCATCGTTCCCGTCGCGGCGGACAAGAATGAACTCGTCCTTGCCGTCGCCGATGTCTTTACGAAACAATACATCGAGCCGCGCTATCTCGTGCTCCTCGGCGATGCGGTGCAGCAGGCGCTCGGCGCGGACTATGCCGTCCGGCTGACCGTGGATGCCGCAGCGTGCGCCCCCAAAAAAGAAAAACCGGCGAAAAAGGAAAAAGAGCCGCCCGCAGAAAAAAAGGAGACGGCAGCCGAAGAACAGATCCCCGCACAGGGCAGCCTCCCGCTCGCGCCGAACACCGACACGAACGCCGCCGCCCCTGACGATGCCTCGACACTGAATCCGAAGTATACGTTCGACGCATTCGTCACAGGACGCTCGAACCAGTTCCCATACGCCATGGCAAAGGCGGTCGCGGACGCACCCGGCCTCCCCTCGCACAACCCGCTCTTCATCTACGGCGGCGTGGGGCTCGGCAAGACCCATCTCATGCACGCCGTCGGGCACAAGATCCTCGCGGATCACCCCGAAAAGCGCGTCCTCTATATCGCGAGCACCGACTTTACCAACGAGTTCATCCGCTCCATTCGCGAGAAGAACATGGATGCATTCCGTGAAAAATACTATCACATCGACGTGCTGCTCATCGACGATATCCAGTTCTTTGCGGGGCAGGAGCAGACGCAGACCGAGTTTTTCCAGACGTTCAACAAGCTGCGCGACAACGGCAGCCAGATCATCCTGACCTCGGATCAGCAGCCGCAGGATGTCAAGGGGCTTGAGGATCGTCTGATCTCGCGGTTCGCGGGCGGCGCACCCGTGGACATACAGCCGCCGGAGTTCGAGACACGCGTGGCGATTCTCCAAAAAAAGGCACTCAGTGAGGACGTACACATCCCCGAGGATGTCGTCACCTACATCGCCAGCCGCGTGGACAGCAACATCCGCGAACTGGAGGGCGCACTCACGCGCCTCATCAAGTACGCCTCGACCATGCGTATGCCGATCGACGAGACCACCTGCGTCGCCGCCCTCGGCAACTACCTGCGCGGGGAGAAGGGGCGGCGCATCACCATGGAGATGATTGAGCGCATCGTCTGCACCCATTTCAAGGTGACGAGCGAGGACATCCGCTCCACCAAGCGCAGCAACGACATCGCCTACCCGCGCCAGATCGCCATGTTCCTCTGCCACGAACTGACCGATGTCTCGTGGCCGACCATCGGCGGCTTCTTCAACCGCGACCACTCCACCGTCATCCACGCGCACAAGAAAATCCAGAATCTCACCGACTCCGACCCCGCCACCAAGGCGCAGATCGAATCCCTCACCATCCAGATCAAGGGGATCTGATCTTTTCATGCCGGGTTTTTCATGGTTGCCTAACGAAGCGTCTTCGAGGAATGCACACGACGATAAGAACCTATGACACGATGTCCCCTGTGGACATCGCTGTTCATATCCCACGGCATTTCATGTGGACGTTTTGTGGATAAGATTTCATCCACCCCTCTTCTGTGTAAACTGTGGATAACTCAGGAACAACTCCGCACAACTTATCCACAACCTCCGCCGCGTCTTTCCGCGCACTTTTCCACTTTTCCACCAATCCACACCACCTACTACTACGGCTACTAAATTTATTTTCTACACAGTACCCATAGAAAACGGAACCACGGAGCGCACAAACGCGCGTCCATCCATCGGAAAGGACACTCCATGAACATCAGTCTATCCAAAAGCGATCTAATCTCCGCTCTGCAAATCGTCAGCAAGGGACTCTCCACCAAGCCGCAAACCCCCATCCTCTCAGGGGTCTACATGACAGCAAAGGAAGGACTCCTCGAGCTCCAGTCCACGAACTATGAGCTGGGCTTCATCGTGACCATCCCCGCAGAGATCCACAGCGCCGGCACAGCGGTACTCCCCGGGAAATATCTCACCGAGTTCGTCCGCAAGCTGCCCGCTGAGGAAGTCTCCATCGACACAGAGACCTCCGACGGGCTCGCCGTCATCAAATCCGGTACGGCACGGTTTACCCTGCGTACGATGGAGGTAAGTGACTTCCCTGTCCTTCAGCGTATGGAAGGTACACTGCAATTTACCATCAAAGACCGTACACTTGCACGTCTGGTCAAGAAATCCGCATTTGCCTGTCTGCGCGAGGAACAGCGTGACCGTCGCCCCATCTTCACGGGCTGCCAGATGGAGGTGGAGGGCAGAGAGGTCACGTTTGCAGCGACCAACGTCCACCGCCTCGCCGTCAAGAGCGAGATCCTGGAGGAGGATGCGGGACAGATCCGCGTCATTATCCCCGCAAAGTTCCTGGAGGAGGTCATACGCACCATACCGAGCGACGTGCCGACCGACATCCATGTGAGCTGTTCCTACAACCAGGTCAGTATGTCCTCCGAGCACATCTATATGACCGCACGTCTGATCGAAGGTGCATTCCCCGACTACCGCCGC
>CALJPB010000394.1 GCA_937981305.1 uncultured Selenomonas sp. | reverse complement strand
AAAGAATGCAATTCCCAAAGCAGGAATTCCGAACACGATCTTTTTTTGGAGTGCCGTTCCCTTTCCACGATAGACGGCATCAAACGCCTCGCGCAATCCATTGCGCTTCAAGAAGCCCCATATCCCCTGCAACGACTTCCTCAAAACAGATCATCCCCTCCTCGTGTAAAGCATCCCTATGAAAAAGCCGTCATCTCCCTCTGATGACAGCTTCCGCATTGCTTACTCTTCTTCCTCCTCGACAAGTTCTTCATAGGCACGGCGTACGGCCTCAAACTCCTCATCCGTCGGAGCGATATAGGTTTCCCTGCCTTCCTCATCCGTGATGATTTTGGCAATCGTCGCATCCTCAGCCTCTTCAAATTCATTCTCCGAGGTCTCGGTCAGTTCGACGAGCACAGCGAACTGATCCGCACCGACCGTGAGTACCATCTCCTCACGATAGGAAAGGATCTCGCCGTCTTCCCCTTCGAACTCAACGATCACATCATCATCGTGCAGCTCTTCATGTTCAGCCATTTTGTACTCCTTTTCTCGCTTTGCGCGGCATTACTTCAAATGCTGCTGCCGATCCAAAAACCCTTGTAATATATAGACCGCCGCCATCTTGTCGATGACCTTGCGGCGTTTTTTGCGTGAGACATCCGCCGCGATGAGCGAGCGCGCGGCGGCAACCGTCGAGAGCCGCTCGTCCCAGTAGTGGATCTCAATCGTTGGAAACCGCTCCGCCACTTCCGTCATAAAGGCGCGGACAATGTCGCAGCGTGTCCCCTCGTCTCCGTTCATATGCTTCGGCAGCCCTGCCACGAAGCCTACCGGCTCATACTCCTGCACAAGCTGCGCAAGCCGGTCGAGATCGGCAGAGAGCTCCGTGCGGCGAATCGTCTCAACGCCCTGCGCCGTGAGCCCGAGCAGGTCGCTGACGGCAATGCCGATCGTCGCGTCGCCGATGTCCAGTGAGAGATAACGTTTCACTTCTCGTGCTCCAGATAGGACCGCACGAGCTCATCGAGCAGCTCGTCGCGTTCCAGGCTGCGGATCTTGCTCCGCGCGTCATGATGGCTCGTAACATAGGCAGGATCGCCTGAAAGCAGATAGCCGACCAGCTGATTGATGGGGTTGTATCCCTTTTCCCGCATCGCTGCAGCGGCCTCGCGTATGACAGCATCCGCCTTCGGCTTGTCCTCGCCGAAGGAGAACATCATTGTTTTCTGATCTTCCATTGATTTCACCTCACTGAGGAAATATAGGGAATCGCTGAATTTATCCGTGCTTGCTATAAATCGCCGCGCTGAATCGCGTTCATTGCATCCGAGAGAGATGAATAAATCCCTGTGCAAAGCGTCCGCATCTCATCGGTCGGCGGCATGGTGTCGGGAATCATCACGGGTACACAGCCCGCTGCCGCAGCACCTCGCAGTCCGTTGTAGCCATCCTCGAACACGTAGCAGTCCGCAGGAGGAACGCCGATGCGCTCCGCCGCCATCAGGAAGATGTCGGGGGCAGGTTTCCCATGCGTCACGAGGTCGCCGCCGACCACGGCATCGAAATACGCCCGCAGCCCGCTCTGCCTGAGATTCTTCTCAATCTGTGCCACCGTCGAGCTGCTTGCCGTCGCAATGCGGACACCGTGCTCATGAAAATACGCAAGGATCTCACGTACGCCCTCCATGACGGGCAGACTCTTCTCCGTCTCATCGTGAACGTATTCGATGACGCGGCGAATGTAGGCCTTTGCATCCACCGTTGGATGGTATTCATGCACGAGACGTTCCGTCAAGTCGCCGGTTGTCCCACAGCACGCCTTGCCCAGATCCGGCTTGCGCGGGACATCGAACTCATCGGCGATGATCGTCCATCCCCGTTGATAGACCGTCTCCGTATCGAAGAGCAGTCCGTCCATATCAAAGATCGCACCTTTTTTCATGAGTACCCCCACAGAGCATGGACAAATTCCATGCCTGATATTACCACAAAATATATGAAAAAACAATGTGACAGAGAGCACTCAATCTCCGCCAGGGAGTGCCGAGCTGCCAATGGTACGTGTGACGCGGTAGACATCTTTGAGCAGGCGCATCTTCGTCATGACCTGGGTGACCTGATCGATGTTGCTGACGTTGAGCCCGAGGAGGACGGTCGATGTTTTGTTGCGGCGGTTTGGCGTTGCATTGACAGTGTGGATGTTGACCTTCATCTCGGCGGGTACGGCGAGGAGCTCTGCGAGCATACCATTGCGGTCGTTGCATATAATCTCAATGCCGACAATATAGTCCTTGTCAAGCCCGATGTCCCAGCTCACCTCAATCACGCGCGTAAACTCTGTATCGTTGAGCACGTTCGGGCAGTCGGAGCGGTGCACGGAGACGCCGCGCCCGCGCGTGATGTACCCCGTGATGGGATCGCCGGGGATCGGGTTGCAGCAGCGTGCGAGACGCACGAGGTAGCCGCCCTCGCCCTCGACGAGGACACCGTGGCTCGCCTTCTTGCGCTTTCCTCTGCGCGGCGCCTTGAGCTCGGAGAGCATCTGCGAGACCTCGGGGGGCGTACTGTCCTTGATCGCCTGCTGGTGCAGTTCGATGAGCTTCGTCATGACACCGCGCAGGCTCACACCGCCGTAGCCAAGTGCGGCGAGCAGATCATCCTCGCTCTGTACGTTGAGCTTTTCCGCGACCTTTGCAAGACGTCCGCCTGCCATCAGCTCCTTCGGCGCATAGCCGAGCCGCTTTGCCTCGTCGCGGATGAGGTTCATCCCGCGCTCGACATTCTCCTCGCGGTTCTCCTTCTTGAACCACGCGCGGATCTTGCTGCGTGTCGCAGAGGAGGCGACTGTGTTCAGCCAATCGGGGCTGGGGCCGTTCCCCCCTTTGTTCGTGACAATGGACACGATATCGCCGTTCTTGAGTTTGTATTCGAGCGGCACAATCTTTCCGTTGACCTTCGCGCCGACGCAGTGATGCCCGATCTCCGTGTGGATGTGATAAGCGAAGTCGATCGGGTTCGATCCCTTCGGCAGGTCAATGACATCGCCGCGCGGCGTAAAGACAAAGACCTCGTCGGAGAACACGTCGAGTTTCAGCGCCTCGAAGAATTCCTTCGGATCGTCATACTCCTTCTGGAGGCTGACCATCTGACGCAGCCACGACATCTTCTGATCATTCTCATCCGTTGCGCCGATGCTGCACCCCGCCTCCTTGTATTTCCAATGCGCAGCAATGCCGAACTCGGAGACTTGGTGCATCGCCTTTGTGCGGATCTGGATCTCGAGCGGGTCACCGTGCGTCATGACGGTGGTGTGCAGGGACTGATAGCCGTTCGACTTCGGCATGGCGATGTAGTCCTTGAACCTGCCGGGAATCGGCTTCCACATTGCGTGGATGACCCCGAGCACGCCGTAGCAGTCCTTCACGGAGGAGACGAGCACGCGCACGGCAGAGAGGTCATAGATCTCACTCACGCTCTTGTTGTCACGTTTCATCTTGCGGTAGATGCTGTAAAAGTGCTTCGCACGCCCCTTGATCTCCGCTTCGATGCCGGCAGCCTCCAGTTTCTCGTGGATCTGCCGAATCGACTCCCGTATGAACTCCTGCCGCTCCTGCCGCTTGTGCTTGACCTCCTCGACGAGCGTATAGTACGCCTCCGGCTCGAGATAGCGCAGACACAGATCCTCGAGCTCCACCTTGATGCTGGAAATACCGAGTCTGTTCGCGAGCGGTGCATAGACCTCGATGGTCTCCTTCGCAATGCGCCGACGCTTGTCCTCACGCATACATTTCAGCGTGCGCATATTGTGGAGACGGTCTGCGAGCTTTATCATGATGACGCGGATGTCCTTCGCCATTGCGAGGAACATCTTGCGGTAGTTTTCGAGTTTGACATCCTCCTTGGACATATACTCGATGCGTCCGAGCTTCGTCACGCCGTCGATGAGCTCCATGACATTCTTGCCGAACATGGACTCCATCTCCTCCAGCGTCGCGCAGGTATCCTCCACGACATCGTGCAGGAGGGCGGCGCAGATCGTCTCGTCGTCAAGGTGGAGCCCCGTGAGAATGTAGGCGACGTTGAGCGGATGGATGATATAGGGCTCCCCCGAGATGCGCACCTGTCCGCGATGTGCTTTCTCCGCACAAGCATAGGCCTTCTTGATCTTAGTAAGATCGGCATCTGTCTGATAGGAGCGCACTTTTTCGAGTATCATATCGAGAGTGACATCCCTCTGTGTATCGTCCGACATCTACACGTCCTCCTTTCGTTCCATATGCCGACGATACGTCGGCGCATCCATGAGTTCCAACTTTCCTACGGGCGGAACGAGCTGCCACTCCCCCGCCGGCATCTGTGTGAGCAGCCCGAGTTCCTGAAAAATACACAGGGCAGTCTCCATCGTGTAGCGGGAAATATGCCCCCGCTCGCGTGAGAACCGCCGTGTGAGCGCAATCCTACGGTATGAAATCCGTCCATCTGCCCCACAGTGCTCCTTGAGAAAGGCATAAACCGCTTTGAGCAGATCGCGCTCGGGAAAAACGCGCTCGTGCGCGGCTGGCATGACAGAGTCCACCATACACTGCACGGAGCGTGTTCCCTGCCACTCGTTGATGCTCGGCGTATAGGCGAGATCCCCCGCCTCCTCCGTCACAATCTCCGCAAGCTCGCCCGCGTTCCAGTAGAGTGCTGCGACGCGCTTCCCGCGCGTACCGACTTCCATGCGCAGATGTTTCCCGTCCGCGCCAATGGCAGATGCCGTGCGCGGGCGCAGATCGTGCACGCCGAAGACGGGGCGCGGATTCCCCATGCCGTACGGCTCAAGCAGGGCAAGCTGCTCAACCGCTGAGAGCGTCCAGTCCGCAGGTGCAACGATCCCCTCAATGGAGATTTTCGGCGTGAAGTCCTCTGCCGTCAAATGCGTATTTACATAATTCGCGAACGCCGTGCGAAAATCCTCCACACAATCACAGGCAAGCGTCAACCCCGCCGCCATCGCATGACCGCCGAACTGAATGAGCGTTCCCCTGCACGCAGCCAGAGCCTCGTACATATGAAGCCCCGCAATGCTGCGGCACGATCCCTTGTAGACATCCCCCTGCCGTGTGAGCACGATGCTCGGGCGATAGTATTGATCGACGAGACGGGAAGCGACAATGCCGATCACACCGGGATTCCATTCCTCCCCTGCGACGACAATCGCAGGTACATCGGGCGTAAAATCCGCGAGCATTTCCTCTGCCTCTGCGAGAATCCCCTGCTCCAAATCGCGCCGCTCCGTGTTGAGCTCATTCAATTCGCCCGCAATGCGATCCGCTTCCCACACCTCCTCTGAGATCAGCAACTCCACGCCGCTGCGCGCCGTTTCAATGCGCCCCGCTGCATTCAGGCGTGGTGCGAGCTGGAAGCCGACCATCCCCGTATTGATCGCCTTGCCCTCAATGCCGGCAACGCGAATCAGGGCAGCAATCCCCTCGCAGGGATGTGCAGACATAGCCAAAAGCCCCATCTGTACGATCTTGCGGTTCTCACCGACGAGCGGCACGAGATCGGCGACGGTACCGAGCGCGACGATGTCGATATCCTCCGCATAACGCCGCTCCTCCTCCACCTGCCAAAGAGCCTGCACGAGTTTGAATGTGACACCGACACCCGCGAGTTCTTTGAACGGATAGGAACAATCGGTGCGGTGGGGATTGAGGACAGCATAGGCAGGCGGAAGTTCCGCCCCCGGCAGATGATGATCGGTGATGATGATGTCCATCGCCCCGTCCATCTGTGCTACAACATCTGCCGATGAGATGCCGCAGTCCACCGTAACGAGCAGACCGCAGCCCTTCCCCGCAATCTGACGGAGTGCCGCGCCGTTGATGCCGTAGCCCTCCGTGAAGCGGTTCGGAATGTAGTAGGATACCGTGCCGCCGAGCGCGCGGATATTCTTCATGAGCAGGGTAGTCGAGGTCATGCCGTCCACGTCGTAGTCACCGTAGACGACAATCTGCTCGCCCGCACGGATTGCCTGTAAGATTCGATGCACGGCACGCTCCATATCCATCATGAGGAAAGGGTCATGAAAGGGCTCGTCCTCCGGATGGAGAAACGCCTGCGCCTCCTTTGCCGAACGTATGCCTCTGCCCCATAAAATTTGCCCGATCAAAGGCGCAGCCCCGATTTCCCGCGCCAGCATATCCCCCTCCGTGGTATCCGCACGCACCATCCACTCTTTCAGCATAGACT
>CALJPB010000393.1 GCA_937981305.1 uncultured Selenomonas sp. | reverse complement strand
CGTTACTATGCCTGTGCGAAAGAATATGGCGCAGAACATATCGTGCGCGTGACGGGGGACTGTCCGCTCATTGACTGGCGCGTGAGTGATGATGTGATTGCGCGTCACCTCACTGAGAAGAATGACTATACGCGTACAACAGAACGATTTCCGGACGGGCTTGACACCGAGATCATGACGTTCGATGCTCTGGAACAGGCACATCGGGAGGCACGACTGACCTCTGAGCGGGAACACGTCACACTCTATTTTCGGAATCATCCGGAGCGGTTCCGCATTGGTGACGTAGACTGTGCAGAGGATTATCGCGATTTGCGTTGGACGGTGGATGAGCCGTGTGACTTTGCTTTTGTGGAAGCGGTCTATGAAAAACTCTATGCGAAGAACAAGGATTTTTCCATGCAGGATATTCTTTCCCTATTGAAAGAACAGCCCGATCTTCGGGCGCTCAATCAAGGGGTTATCCGAAATGAGGGTCTGCAGAAATCTCTGGCAGAGGATACGGAGTACATAGGGTAAATATGGGAGGCACATCTATATGAAGATCAATCAGAGAAACTTGAAAAAGTCGGATGAACTGTGGCAGAGGGCACAGGATACGATTCTTTCCGGATGCCAGTTATACAGTAAGGGACCGGAGACGCACATCAAGGGGGTGTCTCCGATCTATATCGACCATGGCAAGGATGGGCACGTCTGGGATCCGGACGGCAATGAATACATTGACTATGATATGGGGCTCGGCCCCATCCTGCTCGGCTACCAGTACAAGGCGGTGGATGATGCAGTCATGGCACAGCTGCGGCGCGGCATGGGCTACTCCCTCGTTGCACCCGAGGAAGTGGAGTATGCTGAGCTGTGTGTAAAACATATCCCGAGCGCAGGCAAGGTGCGCTTTCTCAAGACAGGGTCCTCGGCGACGGAGGCGGCTGTCCGCATTGCACGCTGCTATACGGGGCGCAAGCACATCGTACGCGGAGAGTATCACGGCTGGCATGAATGGACGACGGCGGCAGAGAACGTCCGTCAGGGTGGCATCCTTCCCGAGGTGCGGCAGTTCGTCCATAAATTCGACTACAACGATCTGGCGAAGGTCGAAGAGTATTTTGAAACCTACCCGGGGGAAATCGCCGCTGTCATTACCGAGGCGGTTGAGGTCGAGCCGCCCAAAGAAGGCTTTCTTGCGCAGCTGAAGGAACTCTGCCATCGGAATGGGGCACTGCTGATTTTCGATGAGGTTGTCAACGGCTTCCGCTTCTCGATCGGCGGCGCGCAGGCATATTTCGGCGTGACGCCTGATCTCTCGACGTTCGGCAAGGCCGCAGCGAATGGGATGCCGCTCTCCGTTGTCGCGGGACGCAAGGACATCATGGAGGAAGTGGATAAGAAGATCTTTATCTCCACTACCTTCGGTGGCGACTGCCTGTCTCTTGCCGCCGGCATTGCCGTGATGAAGGAACTCGAATCCGGTGAGGTCACAAAGGCCATCTGGGAGAAGGGGAAATACCTTCAGGATAATTTCCGCCGCCTCGCGAGGGACATTGACGTGCCGATTGATCTCAGCGGCTACCCCTGCCGTCTGAATCTCGAATACACGGACTATGAGGGGAAAAAGGACTGGCTCTATAACTCCATCTTCATGCAGGAAAGCGTCAAGCGCGGCGTTCTCCTCGGTTGGCATATCTTCCCATGCTATACGCATACGCAGGAGGATCTGGACTTCACGCTCAACGTATTCGAGGATGCGATGAAGGTCTATCGCGAGGCGCTTAGGAGCGGACATCCCGAAACCTATATGGAGGGCGAGCCGCTCAAGATCGTTCTGGGGTGATGCTCCGTGTTGGAACAGATCGGATGGATGTCATGAACTCTGTTGTTGCAATCCGCGTGGACTCATCCGAGCAGATCGGAAGCGGTCATTTGATGCGATGCCTGACACTGGCGGAGCGGCTGCGAAAGGATGGTGCTGACGTTCATTTTATCTCGCGTGATCTCGCTGGGAGCCTGCATCGACTGGTCGAGGAGCACGGATTTCCCCTGCATCTCCTGCCCCAGCATGAGGAGGATCCAAATCTCACAGGCTATGCGGCATGGCTGACGGTGCCGCAGGAGGTGGACGCAGAGGAGACCCGTACGATTCTACGCCAGATTCAGCCGGTGGAGCGTCTCGTCGTGGACAGCTATGCTCTGGATGCGGTGTGGGAGCAAAGACTGCGCCCCCTTGTGCGTGAGATCTTCGTCATTGACGATCTCGCAAACCGCCCGCATGAATGTGATATTCTGCTAGATCAAAATTTCTATCGGGAGATGTGGCATCGTTATGATGGACTGGTACCTCCTACCTGTAAACTTCTGCTCGGGCCGAGTCATGCGCTTCTGCGCGAGGAATTTTATGAAGCACGAGAACAT
>CALJPB010000392.1 GCA_937981305.1 uncultured Selenomonas sp. | reverse complement strand
AAGAAAGATGACAAAGTAGATGCCGACCCCGGAGAGGAGGCCAAAGGCACGCAGCGCCTCCGCCATGCCCGAGGCAGACGGTGTTTTCTTCTCCGCCATCGTCTCCCCGCCCCTCTCTTCCCTTGAGGAAACACCGATAAATTCAGCGGTTCCTTTACGCTCCAAACGGATCCGGTATCGTGTGCGAATGTCCCGCGTGGTAGAGGATCGCCTCGATGATACGGCGTGCCGCCTCGCCATCGCCATAGGGATTCACTGCCTCCGCCATCGAGCGGTAGCCGATCGGATCCGTCAAAAGACGCATCGTCTCCTCATGGACGCGCGTCTCATCCGTCCCGATGAGACGCACCGTTCCCGCCGTGACAGCTTCGGGGCGTTCCGTCGTATCACGCAGAACGAGAACAGGCTTGCCAAGGGAGGGGGCCTCCTCCTGGATGCCGCCCGAGTCCGTGAGCACGATGTCAACACGCGCCATGAGATTTGCAAACGGCTCGTAGTCGAGTGGATCGATGAGATGTACACGCACCAGCCCGCCCAGTTCTTCACGGACGATCTCACGCACCTTCGGATTGCGGTGCACGGGAAAGATGACCTCCACGTCGTCCAGTTCCTCAATGATGCTACGAATCGCGCGATAGACATGGCGCATCGGCTCACCAAGGTTCTCGCGGCGATGTGTTGTAACGAGCAGGACACGATGGTTCGCAAAGTCCACCCCATCCAGTTTGTCGGTAAACACATAGTCAGGACGCACGGTATGGTGAAGTGCGTCGATGACGGTGTTGCCTGTGACGAAAATGCGCCGCTCGGGCACTCGGCGAGAAGGTTCGCGCGTGCAGTCGGTGTCGGAGCAAAATGCAGGGTCGCAATACTGCCCGTGAGACGGCGGTTCATCTCCTCGGGGAACGGCGAGTAGATATCGTGCGTACGAAGCCCCGCCTCAACGTGTCCAACAGGGATCTGGTGATAGTACGCGGCAAGTGCTCCGGCAAACGTGGTCGTCGTGTCCCCGTGGACTAAGACGAGATCGGGACGTTCCTTCTGGAACACCTCGTTGATGCCGAGCATGGCACGCGTGGTAATGTCAAACAGGGTCTGCCCCGCCGCCATGATATTGAGATCATAGTCCGGCGTGATGTGGAAGAGGTGCAGTACCTGATCGAGCATTTCACGATGCTGTGCCGTGACGAGCGTCCGCGTTTCGATCACATCCGGATAACGCATGAGCTCCCTGACGACAGGGGCCATTTTGATCGCCTCGGGACGCGTTCCAAAGATCGACATGACTTTGATTTTGCCGGTCATTTTGCCTGTGCTCCTCTCAGAGTTCATACCCCGTACGTGCTCCACGCAAACACCTCGTTACGCAAGCGTTCACGTGCTGATCGGAGCACTGTAGGGTGATTCCTTTATTTCTGCTGTGGCGCATCCATGCGGAGGATGCCCAGTTTCCGAACACCGATGAACACAGCTCCGGCAACGATCAGGATGATGAGGGTTGCCGCCTGTGTGCTGACTGCCGTGAGAGCGAGGGCACACAGCCCAAAGAGTGCGCTCACAACGTACATGAGCAGAACCGCCTGTTTCTGCGTAAAGCCGCGTGCGAGCAGCCGATGGTGCAGATGCCCCTTGTCCGGCTTGAAAATCGGTCGATGGTTACGCGCACGCCGCACGATAGCAAACGTGGTGTCGAGGATCGGCAGCCCGAGTGCGAGAATCGGTACGATGAGCGCAATGGTCGCCGCACTTTTGACCGCTCCGACCACGGAGATACCCGCGAGGATAAAGCCGAGAAACATACTGCCCGTATCGCCCATAAAAATGCGTGCAGGGTTGAAATTGTAGTAGAGGAAACCGACCGCCGCACCGGCGAGTGCCGCCGTCACCATCGCCACGAAGGGAATCCCCTCCTCCATCGCCACGAGAAAGATCGTAATGGCGGCAATCGAGGACCCCCCCGCCGCGAGACCATCCAGCCCGTCGATCAGATTGACCGTATTCGTCAGCCCGACAACCCAGAAGATCGTTGCAGGAATGGCGAAATACTCCAGATAGATAAAGTCGCCGAGTGGATCGGTGATGAAGTCAATCCGCACGTCAAATGCGATAACGAGCACGGACGCGGCAACGATCTGCCCGAACAGCTTCACCTTTGCCGGCAGGTCACAGTAGTCGTCGATGATGCCGATCGCGACGATAATCGTCCCGCCGACCATGAGCCCGATGAGGCTCATCATATACTCCGGCGTAAGATCGACAAAAAGAAGCTGCACCAGAATGGACACCATAAACGCAGCATAGATACCGATGCCGCCGATGCGCGGGATGGGGCGTTCGTGCACCTTGCGTGCGTCGGGCTTGTCGAGTGCCCCCGTGCGCCGCGCAAAGGCGATGACCGCCGGAGTCAGTATAAGCGCCATGCCAAGCGCGATCACAAAGGCTAAGACATTATCGGGCATGAAATATTGCTCTCCTTAAAAGAAGTCCGTGAAATGCACTTCTAATCATCTTACCGCAGGACAGGGATACTGTCAATCAGGCAATAAAATAGTATGGGGCACACACCGCAAAATTACCGATTTTCCAAGAACCTCTGCGCCAATATCACCGCGACAAAATCATCCACAGGCACAGGCGGCACGAGCATCCCGCGCGGCACGAGGCACCGCCAGCCGCGCGGTGGATGCGCCTCCCAGTAGGTGCACTTCGCCGCATCCGTTGTGCGGTACTCATCGACCAAGAGCACGGGTACGCCCAGTGCCTCGACACGTTTCTTTGCATCCGCGCTCGTTGTTCCATCGCCCATGATGACAGTCGGCGCATACGATTGGATGAGTTCCCCGACGGCGGCATCCAGTTCCTCCGTCGGGACAACACGCTGCACCAACACCCTGCCGTCCGGCGCGAGCACAGCAACCCCGCATTTGTCGCGCCCGGGGTCAATCGCAAGGACGCAGCTGCTCACGTCCCGCTCCCATCTTCACGTTCCATCTTAAATTTCAACCGCAAAGGCCCCATCGCATCCGTATCGCCGTCCGCATACGCAGAGATGACGACGGGATTCGTATGTGCCGCGAGTTCCTGTACGAGACTGTAGAACTCCGCGCCCTCGATCACGCCGACCGTGCCGCGGATCGGGTCGGGCAGAATCCCCTTCGCCGATGCCGCCGCATTGACCTCGCGCAGAAATGCCATGACCGTCTGCTCGGAGGCGTTTCCAAACCCCTCGGGCGCATAGACGCGGGCAATAATCAACTCTCCGTTATGATAAATGATACGGTTTGGATAGAGCTCGATCGAGGCGCGTACTTCATCGCCGCGCACAAGATTGCCCGCCGCAACAATGCGCACAATCATATCGACGGAACTCTGCTCAATCGCACGCACGGCAGCTTCGTACTCGGGGCTGTAGATCCAGATGTCCTGATCCGTATGGTTCTCGCCGAGACGTGCCGAGATATTGCGCGTACCGAGCTGCGCGATCCCCGCCATGCCGCGCTCGACCTCATCGTGCGAAAGCCCTGCGGGGATCGTCCCGCTTGCGATGATCTCCCCCGCCTGATAGACGATATTCCCCTCGCGGAGATTCAATATGTTTTCGCGCAATTCGTTCGCACGGACACCGAGCGCCTGGATATCCGCCTGCAGCGTTTCATTCTCGCCCGCAAGGCGGCCGTTCAGGGAGACAAGGCCTTCCTTCTCCCTCGTGAGCGCACGATTGCCCGCCGCGAGACGATCGGATTCGGCACGCAGATCCGCCTGTTCTCCGCTCAGACGCGCAATCTCCGCCTCCGACTTTGCCAGCTCGCCGCTCGCCTGCTCCTGCTCGTTCTTGGCACGCTCGAGTTCGCCCGAGGTAAAGTCAAGCGCGGCACGCGTATCGGCGATCATGGCGTTCAGCCGATCCATGCCAAAGAGTGCCGTGCGGACATTCTCCGATACCGCCGCCATGATGCCAAACGTCACCGTTGTGATGCAGATCCCCGTAACGACCGTCACCAGAACCGCCGTGTGGCGCGGACGCAGCCCGAAGATCGACAGCTTCTTCTTGCCGATGCGCGTGCCGAGGCGGTCGCCGATCAGAGCGATGACGCCGCCCACAACAGCGAGCACGAAAATGAGTGTGATACCGTACACGGTGCGTCACCCCTTTCGATCAAAAATCGTTTCCATAAACTTTATTGCGATGCGCGGCGCAGAAGATACGCCCCCGCGATGATGCCAACGATGTTCGGCAGCCACACCGCCGGCAGGGCGGGCAGCACCTCGCCGCGCGCAAACGCATTGCCCATCGTCATAAGTGCATAGTAGATAAAGATGATGATAACGCTCATCGCAAAGCCCGCCGAGGATGAGTTGCGCGTCGGCTGAAGCCCCAAGGGAACGCCGATGAGCGTAAAGATGAGGCTCGCCATCGGGATCGACACGCGCTGATACAGCTCCGTCTCGAGCTTCGTCGTGTTGACATACTGCGTCTGCATGAGTGCGATCTGGTGACGCAGCTCGCGCATCGTCATCTCCTCGGGCTTCTTTTGCTCACGGATGATCTGACGCGGATCCTGCTGCACGGGCAGCACCTGCGTCTCAAAGCGCATCCGCCGCTCGATGTGCTCATTGGCGATCTCGTAGACATCGCCCTTGTGCATGATCCACTCCGAACCCGTCCACTCCGCATACTCCGCATTCTCGACGTGCGTGACCTTGCCGTCCGCGCCGAACACCTGGAGACTAACTCCCGTGAGACGCTGCTGCTCCGCATCAAAGGCGCGTGCATAGACGAGCCGTTGGATTTTCCCATCGTCAATCTCCTTGATGATGAGATGCTCCTGCGACTTCATCGCCGTATTGCCCTCGATCTCATAGTAGATCACATTGCGGTATGCCGTATTCGCGCGCGGAACAACGTGCTCGTTGAAGAGAATCGCGCCGACACTCACGACGAATCCAAGGAGAATCGCAGGCGCGGCAATCCGACCGAATCCGATGCCGCAGGACTTCATCGCCGTGATTTCACTCGCCGAGGACAGCCGCCCGAACGTCAGGAGACTCGCGAGCAGCATCGACATCGGGAACGTCCACATAACGACCCCGGGGAGACTGAACACAAAGATCTTGAGGATCGACGGCAGCGACGCACCATAGTCCGTAATGTACTGCGCAATGCGAAAGAGCGTACCCGAGCCGATAAAGACCGCCGAGAACGCACAGATCGCAAAGAGGAAGGACAGAAAGACCTCCCGAAAGATGTATTTGTCGAGGATACGGATCTTTAGGCGCATAGCATTCTCCTCTGATTTTTCCATCGAAGCCATTCGCTCTATTTTATCATTTTCCCCACGCCTTGACAAGAATACAAAAAGAGATCTGCCCGCAATGCGCCCCCCTCTCGGATAGTACTATACAATATTTTCTTTTTATTACTATATATTATTGAATAAATTTATTTTATCTCGCTTATAGTAAAATCCCAAAGCCCATGCTATAATCAGAAAAAACAAAAACCGGAAGGAGTATGATTAAAGTGTAAGTTAAAATGTAAAAACAAGTCGCATCAATCATTTCGAGTTGGGAGAACTGTTATGAAACTTCGTCCAAAACTGATGATCGGGATCGGTGTACCGCTCCTGCTTGCCTTTTTCATCCTTGGACTCATCATCCGCACGATTGCCATCAACTCCATCGAGACATCCACTGCGGCAATCATGCGGGAGACGGCATCGCGCTGCGAAATGGCACTCGATGACTTCATCGGATGGATTCCGTCGCAATCGCATGGAACAACAAGACGCCTGCACCCGAAGATATGAACGCAGCTTTCCAAGCGATTACAAGGGCGGACAACGCCTCTGTTCTGCTCTATGCGTATCCAAACGGTGTCATGCTCACGAAGGACGGAGTCGCCGCGGGCTTCGATGCGAGCACACGTCCGTGGTTCAAGGGTGCGGTCGCGACAGGCAAGGTCTTTATGACCGAGCCATATTGGTCGACGGTCGGCGGCACGGGCATCACCGTCACACTCGGCAAGCCGATGATCCAGAACGGGTCACTTGTCGCAGTCATTGGCTTGGATGTCTCACTCGCGGAGGTCATGAATCTCTTCGACAAGATCCAGGTCGGTGAGACCGGATCGGTGTTCGTGCTCGGTCCGAAGGGCGAGTTCGTCTATCATCACGACCACGAGTTCAAAGGCCCGTCCATCACGGAGCTGGACGGCGGCAAGTACAAGGATCTCGCCGCACGTCTGATGTCGAACAAGGAGGAAGTGTTCACAGCCGAGTTTGACGGGCAGGAGATGTACTTCGCCTCCCGTCCGGTCGGCACAACAGGTTGGACCGTTGTCGTGAACGTCCCACATGACGAGGCATTCGCCGCTGTCACACACGTCTCTCTCATCATCGCACTGGTCAGCCTCATCGCCTTCCTCATCCTCGGAGGAATCGTCACGCTCTTCATCCGCGAGATCACCATCCCGATGTCGGTGCTCGACGACACCATTGCAAAAATTGCGGGCGGCGATCTCTCGCACCGTCTCGCGGAAAGCAATCGGACGGACGAAATCGGTTCGCTTCAAAACAACTGCACCAAGATGGTGCGTTTCCTGCGTGATATGGTGGCGGGAAGCGCACGCGCCGCCGAACAGGTCTCAACGGCTTCCGAGGAACTCTCCTCCAATACAACGAACGTTGCAGCCAGCGCCCAGACCGCAGCAGCCGCCGTCATCAACATCGCCGAGCAGAGCCGCATCGTCGAGGATGCCACAGCAAAGGCGCAGCAGACGACGGGACAGATGGAGATCGTCGCGCAGTCCATCGCCGATGTGACCGCCGTCGCAGAGTCCACGCACACCGAGACGCAGGAAGGGCGCGAGACACTGAACGAACTCGTGCGCGGTGTCGAGCGCATCGCCGCAGGAGCAAAGCAGGTCGGCGATGCCGTACAGCAGCTCTACGACGGCTCCAAGAGCATCGCCGACATCAACGAGGTGATTACAGACATCGCGGGTCAGACCAAGCTGCTCGCACTGAACGCAGCGATCGAAGCGGCGCGTGCAGGCGAGCAGGGGCGCGGCTTTGCCATCGTCGCAGAGGAGGTTCGAAAGCTCGCGGAGGAGTCTGAATCCGCCGCCCAGCAGATCAACGGCATCATCAGCAACAACTCCGCACAGATCCAGACGGCGTTTGACCTCACAAAGGAGCAGCAGGCAGAAGTCAAGGAGAACGTCGAACAGGTCAAACAGGCGGGCGGCAAGTTCGACACCATCGCCGCCCTCATCCAGACCCTCACGGTCGAGATCGAAAAGATCGCCGTCGCAAGTCAGGAAACACGCTCAGGCGCAGACAGTGCGATGACAGCCATCGAGAAGCTCCACGAGATCTCCCACATCATCCACCAGGAGGCGACCGATGTCTCCGCTCTCGCCGAGGAACAGTCGGCATCGAACACCGAGATTGCCGCCTCAACCGGAGCACTCTCCACGCTTGCCGAGGATCTCAAAAAAGACGTTCAACGCTTCAAACTTTAAAGCTTGATAAGCAAACAAAAAGAAGTCACTGTCACAGTGACTTCTTTTTGTTTGCTTATTTCGTCCCTTCTTCCGTCTCCAGTGCGAGTACCGCCTGCACGAGGATCGCGCACTCAAGACGCTTCTTCTGGATCGCGCAGCCGACCTCGTAGGGATGGCGGATGTCCCCGTGAAAGAGATCGGCGTTCGCATGACAGCCACCGCTGCAATAGAACCTGGCCCAGCAGTCACGGCAGAGCGGCTTATTGAGCACATGGGAGTTGCGGAAATAGGTCGGCAGCTCCATATTTTCCACGCCTGTGAATACCGAGCCGAGGCGATAGCCCTCGCGCCCGACGAACTGATGGCACGGGTAGAGATCGCCGTTTTCCGCGACGGCGTAGTACTCATGTCCCGCACCGCAGCCCGCGAGACGCTTCGCAACGCACGGGCCGTGATTCAGATCCATGTTGAAGTGGAAGAAGAAGAACCCCTTGCCCGCACGCACGCGGCTGAGGTACGTCTCCGTCAGATGATCGTACTCGGCAAAGATGCGCGGCAGATCCTCCTCCGTGAAGCCGAGCGGGCTGTCCTTCAGCACAACGGGCTCCATGGAGAGGATGTCAAACCCCGCCTCGTTCATTGCGAGGACATCCTTTGTAAAATCGAGGTTCTCGCGCGTATACGTCCCACGTAGATAGTAGTCATTGCCGTCACGTGCGTCCACGAGCTTCTTGAAGTTCTTCATCACCACATCGTACGAACCGTTGCCGCGCACATCGGGACGCATCGCATCGTGCACCTCGCGCCGCCCATCCGAGGAGAGCACGACAGAGATGTTGTTGTCGTTCAGCCACGCAATATTCTTGTCCGAGAGGAGCATCCCGTTTGTCGTCAGCGTCAGCTTGAACTCCTTGCCCGTCTCCTGCTCGCGTTTGCGGACGTACGCTGTGACTTCCTTGACCGTACCAAGATTCATCAGCGGTTCGCCGCCGAAGAAGTCGATCTCGCAGTGCTTCCTCGGGCCGCATCCATTGATGATAAAGTCCACCGCCGCGCGTCCGACCTCGGGGCTCATGATCGCCCGATGCCCGCCGTAGCTGCCGCCGTCGCCGAAACAGTACTTACAGCGCAGGTTGCAGTCCTGCGCCACCATCAGGCACAGCGACTTCACAAGCCCGCGCGACTTGAACGTGGGCGGTACGTCGATATTGGGCGCAAAGAGTGCGTCCGCCGCCATCAGCTCATGCAGCTCCCCGCACGCCTCGCGCAGCTCCGCCTCGGGATAGCGGCCCGCAAGACGCGCAACAACCGCCTCGTCGTTCGTGCCGTCAAAGTCATCCATCATATCATAAATCATCTCATCGATCACGTGAACCGCACCGCTGTTCACATCGACAAGAATGTGCATACCGTTCTGCTTGAACTTATGCGTGAGGGTTTTCATTTGTTCTCCTTTGATCTCCAACACACAGAAAAAGCCCCTCTCGCAAACGAGAAGGGCTGTGCCGATTCCCCCGTCTTACTTCGCGCAGGGCTGGTTGCCCACCGTGCAGGAAGTCTTGCAGGCGGACTGGCAGGATGCCTGGCATTCGCCGCAGCCGCCCGTGTAGAGCGTGGACTGCATCGTCGGCTTGTTGACCGTTTTGATGTGCTTCATAACGCATTCCTCCTCCGTCGGTTCGATTCTTTCATTCTATCGCATAAATTCCATTTATGCAAGTGATTTTTCACATTCGTCCCATACGCCCTCCGTGCGGCGAATATCCGCACCGAGCGCGACGAGCTTTGCCACGAGATCGTCATAGCCACGGTCGATATGATGGATATAGCCGACACGCGTCTCGCCGTCTGCCACGAGTCCCGCGAGCACCATCGCCGCGCCCGCACGCAGATCGGTCGCCCGCACGGCTGCGCCTTTGAGGAAGCGGCCGCCCTCGACCGTTGCCGCACGTCCGTCCACGCGGATCTGTGCGCCCATGCGTACGAGTTCGTCCACGTGCATAAAGCGGTTCTCAAAGACCGTCTCCGTCACCACGCTCGTCCCCTCGGCAACGGCAAGCATCGCCATGAACTGCGCCTGCATATCCGTCGGAAAGCCGGGATAGGGCATCGTCTTGAGATCGATTGCCTTCAACCTGCCATGTGCACGCACGCGAACCCCCGCAATGTCCTCCTCGATCTCAGCGCCCGCCTCCTTGAGCTTCGCCACGACAGGCTTCAGATGCTCGCTGATTGCGTTCTCGATAAAGACATCACCGCCCGTCATAGCCGCCGCGACCATGTACGTCCCCGCCTCAATGCGGTCGGGGATGATCGTGTAGTCCGCCGCCATGAGTCCCGGCACACCGTCGATCTTGATGCGGTTCGTTCCCGCGCCGCGAACGTGCGCCCCCATGACGTTCAGATAGTTCGCGAGATCGACGATCTCCGGCTCCAACGCGGGATTCTCAAGGATTGTCTGCCCCTCGGCGCAGGATGCCGCCATCATCACATTTTCCGTCGCGCCGACGC
>CALJPB010000391.1 GCA_937981305.1 uncultured Selenomonas sp. | reverse complement strand
TGCCGCCGCAATCAGAAGCGATAGCTTTTCAAAAAGCGTCACGCACATCACCCCCCGAAAGGGAGTAAACCGACATTCACCAGTCGTCGGATTCATTATAGCACATAGATTCGTCATGGGGAAGCACAAAACGGAGCAGATATGCGTCTGCTCCGTTTTTATGTTCTCATTTTGCTTGCGACATTTACACGTGTATTTGTAGGAGGCACGAATCTATTCAGCCCTGCTGTCTTGGTGTATCTTTTTCGTACGGTCTGTGTCTGCAATCCTCCACATAGCCTTTGCGATCCGTCCGATTGGTCTCCTTGACCGAACGAAAAATCTGCACCAATCCGACGGACTTCCTTTTACCAGCGATTCCTTGACAATTTTTTTGTGAATCGATATAATCAAAATACAAAAGGACGACCGGTGTGTGGAATCGCCGGTCTCTCCCTGCAGATTTTAGGTCTTTGAAGAAAGAGCCGACGTGAACCGCACGTGCGGTTCTTTTTTCTGCCTACTTAGAGATCAGAAATATGATGTTGACTGCGAGCGTTGCCGCCGCAATCAGAAGCGATAGCTTTTCAAAAAGCGTCACGCACATCACCCCCCGAAAGGGAGTAAACCGACATTCACCAGTCGTCGGATTCATTATAGCACATAGATTCGTCGTGAGGAAGCACAAAACGGAGCAGACGATGGTCTGCTCCGTTTTGTGTGCGATGGACGAAATCAGAAGTTGTACGTTCCACCGAGGATGAAGTGGCGGCTCGGCATGGCATACGCACCCATGGATACCCAGTCGGATGGTGTGACACCGATGGATTCGTAGCTCTCGTCGGTGAGGTTGATGCCCTTGAGGTAGACCTTGAACTCCTTCGAGACATGATAGTTCACGCCGAGATCGAGCGTCAGGTAGCGTGCATCCGTGAAGCGCGCCGTGCTGCGCCCCGTCACATAGTTCAGATCCAGATCTGCGTCCCATCTCCCCTGCGTGTACGAGAGTCCGAGGTTGTAGCCGTTCGGGCGCGTGTTGCGCGACAGGTATTCTTTTGCTGCATCGGTCGAGTTGATGTGAGCAAAGCTGTATGCTGCACGCACAGTCCAACGATCATCGGCACGGTAGCGTGTATTGAGTTCGAGTCCCCGACGATCCTCACGATCGGTATTGTAGTAGTGTGTTTTGCTGTCGCCCTCGCGATTCCATGCCCAGTTCAGCGAGTTTTTCAATTTGCTCCAGTAGAGGCTGCCGGAGATGTTCCACTTGCGCGTGATTTGACTGTCCGCACCAATGGTAAAGGTATGCGAGCGTTCCTGTTTTAGATTGGGATTTCCCTTCATATAGGGCGTGTCCGCATAGCGCATTTTGAGCGTGGGATTATTGACCGCCTGTCCCCACGAGAGGTAGGCATGTGCTTTGCGGCTGAACTTCTTGTTGAGACTGATGTGCGAGGCGACATCCGTGCCGTAGTCGCTGTGATGCTCGAGGCGTGAGCCGAGTTTGAGCGAGTAGCCGCGTCCGAGCTGCCAGTCGTCCTCAAGAAAGAGTGCCTTTGTTGTCGCAGACACATCGAGCGGTGCATAGTTATACTCTTTCATCTGATCGTGCGCCCAGAGGAAGCCACCGACGAGCATATTCTTGTCATTGAGCATCCAGAGTTTCTGTCCCTCGAAGGTATTGCGGCGCAGCTTGTGGGTGTAGGGCGCACCCATCGGTGCGTCGGCGGTGGATTCGCTGCGGTAGTAACGCAGGAATGTGCCCTCGCCCTCCTTCTCCGCGCCGAACATATAGGTGACACCATATACACTGTCCGTCATTTGCTGACGTGCGGTGTAATTGGGCATACCTGTCCTTGGATCTTTTAGGTGTACTGCATACCCGTCATCTGCCTCATGTCGACTGAAATCGAAACGCAGACGGTCATTTCCAAGGATATGATCGTATTTGAGATTGTAGTCTGTGTGGTGGATGTCGCTGTTCTGAAAGGTACGCTTTTCGCCGTAGGCGTTCTTATACTGGAAGTCTTTGCGTCGTTCGTGGGCAATGCCGACACTGAGGAAATTCTTCTCATCGCCGCCGCTGACGTTCACACCGGCACGCTTTTCGCCCCACGAGCCGAGCTGTATGTTGAAACTGCCAGTCGGTTTTCCTGCCGTCGGTCGTTTCGTGATGATGTTGATGACGCCGGAGACGGCACGCTCGCCATAGAGCGAGGAGTTCGGGCCGCGCACGATCTCAATGCGCTCCACCTCGCCGATCGCAATCTGATCGACGTTGGCAGCGTTGTCATCGCCTTGCACCATGAGGTGATCCCAGTTGACCTTTTTGCCGTCGACCATGACGAGGACGCGCGAGTCGCCGTTGATGATCGGATAGGCGGCAAAGCCCTTCTGCACGACGTTGATGTTCGCGCCCTTCAGCGCATCGGAGACGCTCTTGTAGTTGCCGCGCTCGATCTGCTCCTCCGAGATCAGCGTGACATCTGCGGGCACGTCGCTGATCGCGGTCTCACTGCGGCTTGCCGTGACGACGACCGCCTCGGTCTCATAACTCTGTGCGCCGTCATTCGCTGTCTCTGCTGCGTACACCGGAGGGGGGCAAATGCCTGCCCCGATCGTCAGTGCGCCTGCAACAAGTCCGCTAAGTACTGATTTTCTCATCTTTTCATCCCTTCTGATTCATCCCTGAGGGCATCCAGCCCTGCGGCTATATCTTCAAGCGCCGTGATACAGCGCCCGTTTCCGTTGTTGACATCGGAAAAATTCACGATGATGATGCGGTTTTTTCGTACGGCTTTCATATTTTGGAGGTTTGGATCGCCGCGCAACTCGGCGCGTGCCTCCTCCTCCGTGCGATCCTTCGGATCCACATAGATGATGATCTCGGGCGCAAAGCCAAGGACGCGCTCGGGACCGACGGCGCGCATCTGGCGGTCGACGATGTTGTCCACCCCAGCCTTGCGTGCGATGTCGTCGATGATGTAGGCGGGGCCGTACATGCTGTAGAGACTGCTGCCGTGCGCCTGCAAGATCATCGCGGAGAAGCGCCGTCCGCGCGCCGCTGTCTGTGCCTCCACAGCGGCGACGCGCTTATCCAATCCTCTCGTATAGGTCGCCGCACGCTCCTCCGCGCCGAAGATGTGCCCCATATCGGCGATAAACGGATAGACGGTTTCCTCTAGGGTCGGGTGCCCCTTGCGTACGGTTGCGGGCACGATGTACGCGCCGATGCCGCGATCGAAATAGGAGTAGACATCGCCGAGTGCCTCGGGTGTGAAGTGATGTGACCAACCGATGATGAGATCAGGGCGGAGTGCCACAACCTCCTCGCGGCTCGGTACGTAGGGGGCGGCGAGCATCGGGAGTGCCGCGTATGCATCTGCATAGGCGGGCTCTGCTCCGTAGGGAGCGACCGTGCCAATGATGCGATCCGAAAGCCCGAGATCGATGAGCAGCTCTGTCGCGCCCGGATAGGAGACAAGGACGCGTGCGGGGCTGCGGGTGAGCGTGAACGCTGTCGGGCGTCCCTCGCTGTCCGCTGTCGTGTATCCGATGCCGTCCTCAGTCTGCTCCTGTGTGCGTGTACTGCGGCCGTCCGTTGCTGCCAGCGAAAGCACGAGTGCGGAGAGTGCGAGCAGGGGGAGGAGGCGCAGCATATTGGCGATGCGGCGAAGCGTTCTGCCCTTTGCCTGTGTCCCATTCATGGCATCTGCTCCGTGCGGTAGTCGACAAGCGGCAGCCCCGCCGTATCGTAGGTGATGTTTGCACGCACACCGTAGATTTCCGCGAGCATTTCCGCTGTGATGATTTCGCGCGGCGTGCCAATCCGTTCGATGCGCCCCGTCTTCATAACGACGAGGAGATCGGCGTACATTGCCGCGAGGTTGAGGTCGTGAAGCGCGGCGATCACGCCAATGTTGAGACCTTTGACCAGCTCAAGTATATGCAGCTGATATTTGATGTCAAGATGATTCGTCGGCTCATCGAGAATGAGCAGCTGCGGCTCCTGTACGAGACAGCGTGCGAGCATGACGCGCTGCTGCTCGCCGCCCGAGAGTTCATTGAAGCTGCGCTCGGCCGCGTCCGTCATGCCGA
>CALJPB010000390.1 GCA_937981305.1 uncultured Selenomonas sp. | reverse complement strand
CCGGCCGGTGCTGTTCGCGGATGTGCTGATGAAGAAGATGCACGCTGCGGATATTCCTGCGTTGATGAAGATTCTTGACGACTTTACCTTTGCGACCCGCGTTGGCAATCAGCTCTACATTCGCTCCCTGCGGACGATTGACCCTGCGACGAAGCGGATGCATTTTTTCTGTGACATTTCCGCCGGTGAGGAAGTCTGTCTCGTGCGCCGCACGAAGTTCTGCGAGATTCTGAAGGCGGACTATGCGGGCTTTGCCAAGGGAAAACCTGCGCCCATCGGTGTCGTGATGAACGACTGTCTCCTGCGTCGACTGAAGTTTGCGGGGGAGCTTGCGGGGGCGGATCTCTTTGAGGACATTCCTGTTGTGGGGTACTCCGCGCTCGGTGAAATTGCGGGGATGCACATCAATGAGACGCTGACGGCGATCTTCTTCTATCAGATCTCCGGTGGATCGTTCTATGACGGCTATATGAACCGTTTTCCTTCCGTCTATGCACTTTGCCAGAAATCCTTCCTCGAACATGAGATCAGCCGATTGGAGATCATCGACAAGCTCAAAGACGGCATCATGCAGGAATTCGCCGAGTATCGCAGTCACATGGCGGGCATGTCCAAGGCGATGGCACGTGTCGGAGAAAGTGCCGAGAGCGTTTCCTCCCTCGTGGGCAGTCTGAGCAGCGGACTCGCCGGACAGGGAGACATGACGAAGCAGCTCCTTGAGCGCAACGTGGAGATTACACCGAAACTTGAACGCCTTACCGAGAGTACGAAGAAGATCGAGCAGGTCATGAACATGATTACCGAGATCTCGGCACAGATCAACCTGCTCGCGCTCAATGCCGCCATCGAAGCGGCGCGTGCGGGAGAACAGGGACGTGGTTTTGCCGTTGTCGCAGGTGAGGTGCGCAAGCTCTCGGAGAATACACGCGAGCGTCTCGAAGCCTCCGACGAGGCGATTGGTGCGCTGCTGCGCGACGTGCAGGAGATCGACAATATGCTCGCGACGAATCAGGCATTTGAGGATCAGGTGGAGAGCTTCGAGCATGGATTTGACGGGCGCATCGCACAGATGCAGCGGAATTTGGACGGCGGGCTGCGTGCCATCCATGACTCTCGTGCTTCCATCGAGCGCGTAACTGAGCTCAGCACACGTTTGAGCAGCCGCTTCGATGAGCTGGAAGCGGTGCTGCGGTCCATACGGTGACACCTTTTGGAAGAAGCGGCGGTGTGAAACGACATCCGTTCACACCGCTTTTTTTATGCCCATATGTTTTGCCCTGCGGCGAGGCATCCCTGCCGTACGTCCCACAAACGATGAATAGAGATTGACGCATTCATCCGGTATCATGTATAATATATCGGTACTATAGATATGTTGACATTATTTATCGGGAGGAGCAGGAGTATCGTGGAGAGATATTGCCCGCAGGAGATTGAAGCAAGATGGCAGAACATCTGGGAGACGGAGCACAGCTGCCACACGGAGATGGATAACACGAAGCCGAAGTATTATGTGCTTGAGATGTTCCCCTATCCGTCGGGAAAACTCCACATGGGGCATGTCCGCAACTACTCGATCGGCGATGTGGTCGCGCGTTTTCGGACGATGGAGGGCTACAATGTCCTGCACCCGATGGGGTTCGATTCCTTTGGTATGCCCGCAGAGAATGCGGCGATCAAGAACAAGGTGCATCCCGCGCAGTGGACGTACTCGAACATCGAGAATATGGAGCGTCAGCAGAAGGCACTCGGGCTTGCGTACGACTGGTCGCGAGAGGTCATCACCTGCCGCGAGGACTACTACCGCTGGACGCAGTGGCTGTTCGAGCTGTTCTATAAAAAGGGGCTTGCGTACAAAAAGGCTGCGTCCGTCAACTGGTGTGATACCTGCGGCACGGTGCTTGCGAACGAGCAGGTCGAGGATGGCAAGTGCTGGCGGTGCAAGTCCGAGGTGCATAAGAAGAACCTCGCACAGTGGTTCTTTAAGATCACGAACTACGCCGACGAACTCCTTGCCGATCTTGCGAAGCTGCCGGGGTGGCCCGAGCGCGTCAAGACCATGCAGGAGAACTGGATCGGGCGCAGCGAGGGACTGGAGTTCCGACTGCCCGCACCCGCACTCCAAACAGAGATCCCCGTCTACACGACGCGCCCCGATACCGTGTTCGGCATCACTTTCCTCGCACTCGCACCCGAGCATCCGCTCGTGGACAAGATCTGTGCGATCAGTGACAAGGCAGACGAGATCCGTGCGTTCTGCACGCGTGTGAAGAAACAGTCCGACATCGAGCGTGCTTCGAGCGAGTCGGAGAAGGAAGGCATTTTTACAGGACTGTACTGCACGAATCCATTCAATGGCGAGCAGGTCGAAATCTGGATCACGAACTATGTCCTCTTCGAGTACGGCACGGGCGCGGTCATGGCGGTGCCGTCCGAGGATCAGCGCGACTGGATGTTTGCGACGAAGTACGGCATCCGCAAGATCCTCACGATCCGTCCGCCCGAGGGTGAGCTGCACCTCGAGGATATGACGGAGGCATACGTTGAGAAGGAAGGCTTCCTGATCAACTCCGGCAAGTTTACAGGGATGGAGATGCACGCGGCGATGGGGGCGATCATCGCCGAGGCGGAGGCGCAGGGCTTTGGAAAGCGACGCATTAACTACCGTCTGCGCGACTGGCTTATCTCGCGTCAGCGTTACTGGGGCGCGCCGATCCCCATCATCAACTGCGAGAAGTGCGGCGAGGTGCTTGTCCCCGAGGAAGAACTTCCCGTGCGTCTGCCCGAGGATGTGTCGTTCGAGCAGGGGGCGGTGTCGCCGCTCTCCTCGAGTGAACACTTCCTCCATTGCAAATGCCCGAAGTGCGGCGGCAACGCGACGCGCGAGACGGACACGATGGACACCTTCATCTGCTCCTCGTGGTACTACTACCGCTACGCCGACCCGCACAATACGGAGCGTCCCTTTGATCGGGACAAGGTGAACTACTGGGCTCCTGTCGATCAGTACATCGGCGGCATCGAGCACGCGATCCTGCATCTCCTCTATGCGCGTTTCTTCACGAAGGTGCTGCGCGATGCAGGGATGCTCGACTTCGACGAGCCGTTCACGAACCTCCTCACGCAGGGCATGGTCATCAAGGACGGCGCGAAGATGTCGAAGTCGCTCGGCAACGTCGTCTCGCCTGAGGAGATCATCGAGAAGTACGGCGCGGATACGGCGCGTCTCTTCATCCTCTTTGCCGCGCCCGTCGAGCGTGACCTCGACTGGAGCGATCAGGGCGTTGAGGGCGCATTCCGCTTCCTGAACCGTGTCAATTCAAGGATGCGATCAAGGAGGCACCGGACTCCTATGACGCGGCTGTACTTACGCCGGAGGAGACGGAGCTGCGCCGCGTCCTGCACACGACCATCAAGAAGGTCACGGAGGACGTGCGCGACCGCTTCATGTTCAACACGGCGATCTCCTCCATCATGGAGCTTGTCAATGCGTTCTACGCATTTCAGGACAAGGAGCTCAACCCCGCACTTGCACGCGAGACGGGGA
>CALJPB010000389.1 GCA_937981305.1 uncultured Selenomonas sp. | reverse complement strand
CAATCTCCGGCACAGAATGCGAAGGAGACGACAATTCCTCTGCCACGACAAGGCGAAGCACAAACTCTTGGGGAAAACAGACCTGCTCCTGATGCTGTCATACGAATGCCAACCAACACAGAGGCAGCAAAGTCGAATCTGCAGGGGGAAACTGCTGCACAAAGTTCACGACAGCAGGGGAAGCAGCAAATTGAAGAAAACAGACCTGCTCCCGAGATCGGCACAAAAACGCCAACCAACGCAGAGGCACAGAAACAGGCTGCGAATTCGAATCTGCAGATGAGAACCGCCGCACAGTCTGTGCGTTCGCAGGGAGGACAGGCAGCAGAGCTGCCAACCACACTACATCCCCCTGCACAAAGTGCATCGCTAATGAAGTCGCCTGAGATGCAGAGTACGATTCCGCGATTCTTCACGCAGACGATGGAGAACACGCCGCAGACGATGAACGTCCTGCGTAATCTCGCACAGACGCTGCTGCAGAACGAGAATCTGAGTCCGAAAGAGACGCTGCTGCTGCAAAACTTTGTCCATGGACGCAGTCAAACACTGAGCGAGGGGGATGCAAAGCAGCTGCAGCAGCTCATCCAGCTGACGCAGCAGAACATCCCGGGCACGGTGCGTCAGGCGGCGTTCGAGCAGCATATGACGGATCTTCCACGTCTCTGGGCATTTATGCAGATGGCAGATATCGTAAAGACACGAAAAATGACGGCGGAGCAGTACAAGCGTGCGGGCAGGGATGTCGCGGCTCTTGCGCTCACCATGCGCAATGCACTTGAGGGCGAGAATGCGGCACCGCAGCCGGGGCAGCGCTCCATGAATTTTGTCATGCCACTTTTTATGGGGGCATCCGAATATCCAGCCTACATCCATGTTTACGATGAGACAAAAAAAGACGAGGAGACGGATCTCATCAAAAAAGAAACGTGGTTGCGCATCTGTGTACTCACGGACAACATCGGTACGGTGGAGCTGATCAACCGTATCTATGAGGAAAACCATGTTGATATGCGGCTCTACTTCTCAGACGCGGATGCTGCATGGGAGTTCCGTCATGCGCTCGACGAGATACGGGAGTCGGCAGACGGAACCTCACTCATCATTGAAGGCATCCAGATCGGAGCAATCGGCGAGCGTCGCTTCTTCACAAACTGATGATGCTGAAAATATCCGTTCTTTCTTGACGTGAAACGTACAGAAAACGTATAATACAGAAGTATGACTAGGGCACAAGGATGGGTGAGAGATGACGGAACAATGGGATAAGGACACTTCACCTGTCGAGGACGGGACGGCCGAGCAGGAGGCACGCGCCGTTGCGATCAAATACGATGTCAAGAACGACAAGGCACCGCGCGTCACGGCGAAGGGTCGTTCACTTGTTGCTGACCGCATTTTGGCAGAGGCGCGCAAGAATGGCATTCCCGTCTATCAGAACAAATCCCTCGTCAATATGCTGATGGCTCTTGAGATTGACCGCGAGATTCCGCCCGAACTCTATCGGACGATTGCAGAGGTGCTTGCACATGTCTATCGCATCGACCGCCATGCGAGCGAACGGAGACCGTCATGAGCAACAAGACGCTCGGCGATCAGGGAGAAGCGTATGCTGCGGCCTATCTGCGGCAAAATGGCTATCGTATTCTCACACGCAATTATCGTACGAAGGTCGGCGAGATTGACCTCATTGCGGACGATCACGGCACGCTCGTCTTTATCGAGGTGAAAACGCGCAGCAGTGTGCGCTATGGGATGCCTGCCGAAGCCGTGAATTACAAAAAAAGGCAGAAGATCATACAGACAGCATATTGGTATTTACACGCACAGCACAGGGAAAACGCCATCTGTCGTTTTGATGTCCTTGAGGTCTATGCTGTCGGTGACAGGTGGGGCGTGCATCAGATCAAGAATGCATTTGAAGTATAGTCCTTTTGATGTCGACGTATTCGTATGAAGCCGCCGGCATCTTTTTTATTTTTTCAAAAATTGAATCATATCCGCGAGTATGGTATAATGGAAATCAAAGTATGCGGCTTGTGGAAGCCGTAATAGGGAGGTATCATCTTGAACGTTGCAAAGCCGATCTATGTCATCGGGCATCGCAATCCGGACACAGACTCCATCTGTTCAGCAGTCGGATATGCGCATCTAAAACAGGCGATGGGCATCAATGCAGTTGCTGCACGCGCCGGAAAGGTAAATAAGGAAACGAAGTTTGCCTTGGAGTATTTCCATGTGGAACAGCCACTCCTCATTCCCGATCTCTATCCCCGTGTCAAGGACATTGCGATGGACTGCAAGATCGTCGTTCGTCAGCATGACACCCTGCGCAACCTCGGCGAGGTGCTGCGTGAAAACGATCTGCGTTCCATCCCCGTGACGGACAGCAAGGGGATTCTTGTCGGCATTGTTTCCGTC
>CALJPB010000388.1 GCA_937981305.1 uncultured Selenomonas sp. | reverse complement strand
CGTCCGCCCTTGAGGCGATCCGCACGGCGGATGCGATCATCCTGGGTCCCGGCAGTCTCTATACGAGCATCATGCCGAACCTCCTCGTCAGCGGTGTAGCAGAGGAGCTGCGGAAAAGCCGTGCGCTCAAAATCTACATCTGCAATGTCATGACGCAGCCCGGCGAGACGGACGGCTATACGGCGTCCATGCACGCAGAGGCAATCGTGCGGCACGCGGGGCGCGGGGCGATCGACTTTATGCTCGTCAACAGCGCGCCGATCTCGGATGCGCTGCGCGAAAAGTATGCAGCGGAGGGCATCACGCCCGTCACTGTGGACGAGGAGGCGATCAATGCGCTCGGCATCGGCTTTGTCGCGGCGGACATCATCAATCAGTCGGATGCCGTGCGCCACGACCCCGACAAGCTCAGCCGCAATGTCATGCGCATGATCTACGATTTTCGGGTGAGCTGAGATGCCGTCGTTTGCCTCGGATGTAAAGAATGCGCTCTCGCGCACGGACACGGAGCGCGATTGCTGCCGCACGGCGGAGCTCGCGGCGCTCCTGCGCATGGGCGCGTCCATGGTAACGGACGGTGAACATGGTATGGGGCTGCGGTTCGAGACGGCGAGTGCTGCGGTTGCACGCCGCGTGATCCGTCTCCTGCGTGCGATGGACGCATCGCTTTCAACTTCGGTTGCGATGGAGCGTACGCCGCAGCTGCGCCGCCGTACCTACATCGTCAACATTGCTGCGGGGGATGGGGTCACCCCGCTTCTCGCACGTCTCGATCTGCTCGCGGGCGGTGCGCCTGTGGGAACAGATCCGATACTCCTGCGGAAAAAGTGCTGCCGTGCGGCATATCTGCGCGGGGCGTTCCTCAGCGGCGGGAGTGTCAACCGCCCGGAGGCAAGCTGTCATCTGGAGATCACGGCAAAGCGTCTGGAGCTGGGGCGTGCTCTCCATACCCTCCTGCGCCGCCTGCACTTTCCCGTCGGTCTGACCGACCGACGGGATACCTACGTCGTCTATCTCAAGGAAGGGGATGCCGTGATGGATTTCCTCGCGCTCATCGGCGCAGAGGAGGCGGCGGAGGAGATCGAGGTCGCGCGCAATCTAAAGGAGGTGCGTGCACAGGTGAACCGCCTTGTCAACGTGGAGACGGCGAACCTCCAACGCACCGTGGACGCTGCGTCAGATCAGCTGGCGGCAATCGAGCGTCTCATGGCGGCGGGACGGCTCGCTGCCCTTTCTGCCGATCTGCGTGAAACAGCCCGGATGCGCCGAGCGCACCCGGAGATCAGTATGGCGGAGCTTGCCGCGCTTTGCCACATCAGCAAGTCGGGGATGAGTCATCGTTTGAAGAAAATCTGCAAGGCGGCAGAGGAGGTATAGAGATTTGATCAGAGGAATTGCGCGGCGGCTCTCAAGAGGGCTGCCGCTGCCCGTGCTCTTGTCGGCGGCAGTTGCCGGATGGATTTTGACGGCAGAGCCGCCCACGGGTTTTCCCATTTTGGAATATCACATGGTGAAGGATGATGCGTCGCCGGAGGAGCACCGCTACGTTGTGCCGCCCGCCGACTTTGCACAGCAGCTGGACTACCTCGCGGAGGAGGGGTACACGACCATCACACCGCAGGACTATGCGCGTGCGCGAAAGGGCAAGCAGACACTGCCCGAAAAACCCGTCATCCTCTCGTTTGACGACGGATACGAGGACAATCGGCGCGTTGTTCTGCCCATGCTCGAAGAGCGCGGCATGAAAGCCGTATTCTACATGGTGACGAATGCCATCGGAAAACCGGGCTATCTCACATGGGCGGATCTGTTTGACCTGGAGCACAGCGGCATGGAGATCGGCAGCCATACGGCGAACCATCTGCCGCTCACGACACTCTCGCCTGCCGAGCAGCGCGACGAGCTGCGCCTCTCGAAGCTTCTCATGGAGTGGCGCGGGATGAAGACGATCTACAGCTTCTCCTATCCGAACGGTGCCTATGATGACGCTGTTGTTGCCATGCTCGCCGAGGAGGACTATCTGACGGCGGTGACAGGGGAGGCGGGGCTGAACACACTCACAACGAATCCATATCTCCTGCACCGCGTCAATATCCCGCCGCCGCACTTCGGCATCACAGAGTTTCGTCTGCGCCTCCTCAAGGCGGATCTTGCCGCACGGTTGGAAACGCGCCTCGCGCAGCTGCCCGAGGGCGTACAGGAGGGAATCGCGCAGCTGCGGGCAAAGCTGCGTGCCATCAAATAGAGATGAAGGGAATGTAAGCGAATATATATGAATATGGGGGTCTTTCAGAAAATGGCGGCTGCTGTACTCGCCCTTGCCTGTACGGGCGGGCAGGTATCTGCCGCAGGACATGGCGAGGGGACGACAATCGTGCGGGAGCGCGGCGCGGCGCAGGCGGATATCCGCACCCGCGTGGCAAACATTCTCCGTGCGGAAGAGCCGCCGAAAAACCGTATCTTTTCATCAGGGACATCGCAGCTCATGCGCCGTTGGGAGGTGGAGTCCTACGATACGGGCGGCACGCTGCTCTTTTCGGACAGCCCGGAGTACGTCAAGGAGGCAGGCATTCTCTACCGCGATACTGTGGTGGGGGATGCTCGTGTTCTTTACTACCACTTAAACGAGACGGCGCAGCCGAAGAAGGTCGCCGTCGTGCTTGAGACGGCGGCGGATCTCGCCACCGTTACGGTGACACGCGGAGCGGCAGGGACGCCGAGCACGGACTATCTGCACGTCGGCAAGGAGACGCAGCTCGGTTATTTCGACACGCGGCAGATGAACGAGCGCATCTATGTGACGAAGGAGCGTCCCCGTCTCCTCGTGTCCACGATGAGCGAAACGGTGCTCCTGCCGGGACAGCTAGTGTACGGGGTCTATGATTTTCACGCGAATGCCCCCGTGCGCGTCTCGGTCATCATGTACGGTGCGGATGTCGATCCCCTTGCGTTCCTGCGCGTTGCGCGCGTTCTGCCGCGTGACGAGATCGCCCTGCGCGGGACGTTCCGCGGGATGAACCGTGTCATTACATCGCAGAAAATCTATCGTCCCGACGTGGACGGCGCGGTTTACTTCCCCATCGGTGACAACATTCATGACACCTATCGACGCGGTGTCGATGCGACGGACGGTACACCCGTCGTGAACTACGGCAACTACGGCATTCTCTACCGTCTGTCTATCCCGACGGCAGGGCGTGGGAACGTACGGTATTTCCTGAGTCCGCTGGGCGGTGTCTACGCGGGAGCTGTCTGTGCGGAAAGCGGGGGGCATCGGACCCTCATTCAGACACCTGCGGTGCGTCCCTACTTTGGCGATCAGACACCACCGGAGCCTCCGAATGTCGTACAGGCGCGTGCGGAGGGAATGCTGCTTCTGACTCCGTACACGGAGCTTGCCGATCTCGGGGCATATGCGGGAACGCAGCCGGTGTCGTTCGAGTACTCGCCGCCGGGGGCATCCAACCTGCCTGTCAATATCATTCTTATGCCGGAGAAGTGATTACGATGGGACAAAATTTTCATCGAAAGAAGGTTTTTTTCCCGAGACGTTGAATAAAAAATATAGTAAACAGCACCTATGGAATGATTCACACCCGAATGGATCAGGGAGGAAGAAAAATGGCAGAAGACACAAAGATTGACCACGAGCGTCTGCTCTCGGCGATCGAGCAGATCGCAACCTCGACGCAGACGGTTTACGAGGCGATCGAGCAGGTGGCAAAGAGTGCGACGGAGCTCGCGAGCGCAGGGCAGGAGTCCGTCAAGCAGGCGAAGTTTCTCCAGGAGCGCAATGCCGACACGATCAAGGTCATCGACTTCATCACGAACATTGCGGGGCAGACGAATCTGCTCGGACTGAACGCTGCGATTGAGGCGGCGCGTGCAGGCGAGCAGGGACGCGGTTTCGCTGTCGTTGCGGAGGAAGTGCGTAAGCTCGCCGAGCAGTCGCGTGAGGCGACGGAGCGCATTCAGGTGACGCTGAACGAGATGAACCGCGCCGTTGAGGATATCTCGAAGTCCATCGAGACGACCGGTGCCATCAGCAAGGAGCAGGCGGCATCGACCGAGGAGATCACGGCGAACCTCTCGCGCGTGACGCGTGCGGCGGATGAGCTCAAGGACTATGTCAAGAGTCTCGCATAAATTTGCACATGAAAAAACCTCCCGTTTCATACGAGAGGTTTTTTTGTTCCGTTACTTCTTTTTCTCTTTGCTCTTGGTGCGCGCCTTTGCCGCCTTTTCCTTCGCCTTTGCCTTGTCGCTGACCTTTTTTTCCTGTTGGTACTTTGCGTAGTCAACGCCCATGCTCGCCAGCTTGTGCTTGATCGTCATGATCGGGTGGCGCAGAAACA
>CALJPB010000387.1 GCA_937981305.1 uncultured Selenomonas sp. | reverse complement strand
CGCAGGGATACGGCGCGCAGAACGCGCTCCACGGCAAGCCGTTCACGCAGGTTCGGCTCACGCCCGACGAGATCCGCAAGACACGCCGTCTGCGTCTGCGTCAGGAGTTCCGTCTGCCGCCGCGCGAGCGCACGCACCGCCGCCAGACTGTGCTCCGCCTCCGCCGTCGCCTGCGGCAGTCCGCTGCCCGACGCGCTCCCGCAGAGCACCTCCCGAAGCGCGGTAAAGCGAAGCGCCGCCTCCTCTGCGGCACTCAGCTGTGCCTTGAGGAGGACAAGCGCTTCGCGCGTTTCATTCGTCATCGCCGTTCACGCCTTATAGTCCAGATTTTTTCTGAGATGCCGCACCTGCTCGCCGCCCGTGTTCCCGTAGACAGGATCGACGACCGCGCCGCCGATTTTGCCAAGCTGGCGGTTCACCGCACGAAGCAGCCCCTCCATGAGAAGTGCGTTCGCCTCGCTTTTCTCCTTTGTCTCCTTGACGACACGGCTGAGACTCCGACTCGCACCGAGGACGCTGCGATGAACCTCATCCGTCGGCGCGAGGAGGGCAAGCTCCTCCATCGTTGTCTCTGCCGTGACCCCGGGCGTCGCCTCGGCGATCCGAGCAAGCTGCGCGAGGCGCTGCCGCTCCAACGTCTGCACGGCGGTCGCCAGAAGTTCCTCCTGCGCCGTCAGCGACGCAAGCCCCTCCATATCAAGCGCAACAAGAACGCCGCGCTTCTTATCCTGAAGCGCACGAATTTCTTCGTACTGCTGTTGGAGCTGCTGCAGCGTCGCCGTGAACGTATTCCACATGATGCGCTCCGATCAGTAGCGCATTGCGAGCATTTTCGCTGCAATATCCGCAGAGGCCGGCGCATAGCTGCCGTCCTCCGTATGCGTACGAAGCGCGTCCACACGCTCCGTACGCACATCGTCCACACCACGCAGTTTTTGCAGAATATCCCCGAAGCTCTGCGCCTCGCCCGAAAGTTCGAGTGCATCCGGCCGCTGTACGGCATCCGATGTCTCCGCACGGCGCGTGCCCGCAGTCGGACCGCCCGCATAGAGCCGGCTCACCGCCGCAACGGTATGATTGCTGATCAACATAATCTTCACCACCTGTATTTTTAGGAATCGCTGATTCATCCGTCGATTCCCGCCTCCAAAAATGGTCGGAGTCCTTTCACATTCTTTATCGAAAAAAAAAGACACGTACTTAAGAATAATTTCCCAAGTACGCATCCCGTGGTTTACGAAAATTGCAGGAGCAAATCGTCCCGTTTCCTATTTGTCAAGCGTCAGATAGCCGCGGCGGCTCGTCGAACCGTCGCCCGCGCTGCTCTTTTTCGCAATCGCAGCGGTCAGTTCGTCGCGCATCTCCTTCTGGCACTTGTCGCAGTACTGTCCCTTGGAGATGGGCGATCCGCACTTCTCGCACGGATAGTAGAGATCAATCCCCGAGGAGACGAACCGTCCCTCGCGGATCATGCGGCGGATCACAGGCTCCTGCACGCCGGTCGCCTCCACAATCTCGGCGATCGTGCTCTTGGGATGATCGCGGACAAACTCGACAATCGAGCGTTCCCACTGTTCTTCCTTCGCGCGGCAGTCCATGCAGATACGGGCGTTGTTGATCGAGACAAATACCTTCCCGCAGCTTGAGCAGTTCTTCATCTTCCCTGCCATTGACAAAACTCTCCTCTCGAATAGCGGATCGGTATGATATGTCCCGAACCTCATTTTTCACTCAATGTCGTTTGTATTTTACAACAGGACAGTGAAAAATGCAATACGTCAACATAGAAGCATACGTCCGCCCGTTCACGACTGTGCGCGCCGCGCAAAAATGCTGCCCTCCGGTGTCAGGATGCGGCAGCTGTTCAGCACTACGCCGAGCGTCGCCGTGTTGTGGATCGCCGCTGCGGCGAGCGGACTGATCGAGCCGAGCGCACCGAGCAGCATCGCCGCCGAGTTGATGAGCAGCGTCACCTTGAAGTTCTGGTGTACGAGGTGCATCGTCCGCTGTCCGAGGCGCAGCGCGTCCACGAGGCGCGTCGGATCCTCGGAGTGAATCGTCACCGCCGAGGACTCCGCCGCAATGTCCGTCTGCCGTCCGCCGAGCGATACCCCCACGTCTGCAAACGCGAGTGCGGGCGCATCGTTGATGCCGTCGCCGACCATCATGACCGTACCGCGCTGGCGCAGCTGGTTGACATAGCGCGACTTGTCCTCGGGCAGGATCTCCGCATGATAGGAGTCCACGTCCATCTCGCGCGCCACATCCGCCGCTACCGCCTTCGCATCGCCCGTGAGCATAACGATCTCATCCACACCGCAGCGGCGCAGACGGTTCAGTGTCTTTTTCATCTTCGGACGGATCGGATCCTCGATGCCGATGATGCCGATGAGCTTCGTGTCGCGTGCCACATAGAGGATGTTCTTGCCCTTGACCGTGTCGATCAGGTTCTCCTCGTCGGTAATACCGTTTTCCTGGAGGAAGCGGCGGCTGCCGACACGCACCGTACCGCCCGTATACCCCGCAAAGTCCGGCACCTCGGCGAGCATTCCGCGCGCGACAATGGTCTTGGACGAGCGGTGCTGCGGTGCCGTCCACCCCTGCTCCTCCACATATTTCTGGATCGCCACCGCGAGCGGATGGACGGAGTGCTCCTCCGCCGATGCGGCAAGGAGGATGACCTCCTTCTCCTCCACGCCCGCCGCCGTGTGGATGAACGTGATCTCCGGCACACCGACCGTCAGCGTTCCCGTCTTGTCAAGAACGACGGTATCCGTACGTGCAAGAGCCTCGATGTAGTTGCCGCCCTTAACGAGGATACCGCGCTTCGCCGCCGCAGCGATGGAGGCGGACATCGCCGTCGCCGTCGAGAGCTTCAGCCCGCAGGAGAAGTCGATAAAGAGCAGGTTCAGCACGCGCCCCCAGTCGCGCGTCGCCCCGTAGACGATCGCCGCGCCGAGGAAGGACACGGGCACGAGATAGTTCGCCATCTGATCGGCAAAGTTCTGCACGGGGGCGCGGCGCGTCTGCGCCTCCTCAACGAGGTGGACAATGTGCGCGAGCGAGGTATCGCCGCCCACCTTCTCGACCGCAACGACGATCTCACCTGCCTCGACCACGCTCCCGGCATAGACCTGTGCGCCCTCGTGCTTCATCGCAGGGGCGGACTCGCCCGTAATGGATGCCTGCGTCACCGCCGCATCGCCGCGCAGGACGCGGCCGTCGATCACAATTTTCTCCCCCGCGTGCACAGCGACGATGTCGCCGGGACGGATCTCCTCCACCGGCACCTTGCGCTCGACCTCGCCGTCCGGGGTCTCCTCGACCAGCCAGACATCGCGCTGATCGAGCGAGAGCAGCCCCGAGATATGCGTGCGTGCCTTCTCCGCCGCATAGCTCGTCAGCATCTCTGCACCGTTGCTGAGTGCGAGCAGCATGAGACTCGACTCCGGCTTGCCCGCGAGCACCGAGGCGATGACCGCCGTCGTTGTCAGCGTATCCGCATTCGGCTGGCGATCCTTGATCAGCCCGCCGAGCCCCGTTTTGATAAAATTGCGCGAGATCGCAAGGACGAGCAGGGAGCGCAGTACCTTCACCGAGGCAAAGAGCTCGGGAGCACCGCGCCTGAGGAGTTCCATCGCCGCAAAGCTCGCGAGCGAGATCACGGCATCGCGGCGGAACTGCGAAAGTTCCTCCGCCGGGGTCACAGTCTTCTCCGCCGCCTCACGCACGGCACGCTCCGCCGCCGCCAGCATACGTGCGGCGGGGATCGAGCCCCCGTGCCAGACATCGACACAATCGCCCTGTACGGATGCCGCCGTCACAGCAGGGAAGCGGCGCATCCGTGCCGCCAGACGCAGCGCATCCGCACGCGGCAGAGTACTGCGCAGACGAATCCGCGTATGCACAAGCTTTGTCATACCTTCCACCCTCTCATCAGCGTCAGCGCCCACCAGAGCATCTGCGAACCGGACGGCGTATTGTTCGTGAGCACGAGCTGGCGAATCCCGCGCAGAACGAACACACCTGCAACCACCGAACTGAGGTCAAGCGCACCGCCCGTATGCCGCTGGATCCATCCGCTGAAATCATGCACCGAGCGGCGCACACTCTGCGCGAGCGTCGCAGGAGGAGGCGCGGTATGTCCCTGCGCAAAGATCGTCTCCAGCCCCTCCGCAAGTATAAGGATATGCGCCTCGTCCTCCGGTTCGTAGGTCAGGAGAATACTGCCCGCCGTCGCATTGACGCGCACCCCGGTCACAAACGGCAGATGTGCAAGGCGCTCCTCAAGCACCTTGGCGAACGCCTCCGTCAGATACGGCGTACGGTAACGCCTGCGCCCCGCCGAGGCATG
>CALJPB010000386.1 GCA_937981305.1 uncultured Selenomonas sp. | reverse complement strand
GCCCTTGAGACGGGCACGGAGCGGTCGACCCTGCTCGGCGCGGATGAACTTGGCGCATTCGAGATGAAGACCAGCTCCTATCGCTGCGGAAAATGCGGCAACAAGTGTCTGATTACGATGCAGCAGTTCCCGAACGGTGAACGATATTTCACGGGCAACCGCTGTGAACGCGGCATCGGCGGCGAGAAACGCGAGGACGATACACCGAACATTTACAAGTTCAAATACCGCCGCGTGTTCAAGCACTATAAGTCTCCGGCAGAGCCGCGTCGCGGGCGCATCGGCATCCCGCGCACGCTGAATATGTACGAGGATTATCCGTTCTGGTTCACGTTCTTTGACACGCTCGGCTACGGAGTTGTCATTTCGGGCAAATCCTCGCCGCAGCTCTTCTACAAGGGCATGGCAACGATTCCGTCGGACTCGCTCTGCTACCCCGCAAAGCTCGCGCACGGGCACATCGTCGATCTCGTAGAAAAGGGCGTCGACACGATCTTCTATCCCTGCGAGCCGCACAATATGGACGACAAGCCTGGCTCGTCAGCGAATAATTTCAACTGTCCGATCGTTGCATCCTATGCGGAGAATATCCGCATCAATATGGATATCCTGCGTGAGAAGAACATCCGCTTTATCCAGCCGTTCCTGCCGATCAATGACCGCACACGCATGATCGAGCGGCTTGTGGAGGAGTTCGGCAAGGCGGAGGGGATCGGGAAAAAGGAGATCATCGCCGCCGTTGACGCGGGCTATGCCGAGATCGAGCAATATCGGCAGGATGTGCGCGACTACGGGCAGCAGATCCTCGATCGCATTGCCGAGACGGGGGAGCACGCGATTCTCCTTGCAGGGCGTCCCTACCACGTTGACCCCGAGATCAACCATGGCATCCCCGAGATGATCCAGTCGTATAAACTGCCGATTCTCTCCGAGGATGCGGTCTATCATATCCCCGTGCAGGAGCGGCGGCTCCAGGTCGTCAACCAGTGGAGCTACCACGCGCGTCTCTATCATGCAGCGCAGTTTGTTGCGGAGCATCCGAACGTGACGCTCATCCAGCTCAGCTCGTTTGGGTGCGGTCTGGATGCACTCACAACGTCAGAAGTGCGCGAGATCCTCGAGTCGCACGAGCGCATCTACACGATGATAAAACTCGACGAGGTGTCGAACCTCGGTGCGGCACGCATTCGTCTGCGCTCGCTGATCGCCGCGCTTGCCCGCAGGGAGAACCCTGCCTATCACGAGGTGCCCGTCATCGAGCGTCCGCGCTTTACCGAGGACTGCAAAAAGACACATACAATCCTCGCGCCGCAGATGGCACCGATTCACTTTGAGCTCTTCCGCACCACCATGCGTAAGCACGGCTACAACGTCGTCATCCCGCCAATGCCCGACAAGGCATCGGTGGATCTGGGGCTGCGTTACGTGCACAACGATATGTGCTATCCTGCGATAGTCGTCATTGGACAGCTGCTCGCGGCACTCAAGGCGGGGCTGTGCGACGCGGACCACACGAGCATCGCGCTCTTTCAGACCTGCGGCGCGTGCCGCGCGACGAACTACCTCGGTGTGCTGCGCAAGGCACTGCGCGACGCGGGCTTCCCGAATGTCGCTGTCTTTGCCGTGCGCGGACTGCCCGAGGAGACGGACAGCTTCGCCTTTACCCGTGAGATGATGGTGGATGCCATCAAAGCTGCGATCTACGGCGACCTGTTGATGAACGTACGCAACCGCATGATGCCGTACGAGCTTCAGAAAGGGGCGACACAGGCGGCGTTTGACAAGTGGATGGCACGTGCAAAGGACGAACTTGAGCACGGCAGTGTGTTCAAATTCCGCCGCACGGTGAAGGACATCGTGCGCGACTTTGACCACATCCCCATCGACGAACATCTATGGAAACCGAAGGTCGGCATCGTCGGCGAAATCCTCGTCAAGTACCATCCCGTTGCGAACAACGACATCGAGAAGGTGCTGATGGGGGAGGGGGCAGAGGTCGTCATGCCCGACTTCGTCGACTTCTTCCTGTATTCCGCTTACGACCCGATCGCACAGCACAAG
>CALJPB010000385.1 GCA_937981305.1 uncultured Selenomonas sp. | reverse complement strand
CTTCGCCGCCGCCTTTTTCGCATCGTAGCGCACAACGACGTGCTCCGTCTCGATCGGATAGAGCGCGGACGCACCAAGCTCGACTGCCTTTTGCACGACAAAGTCCATCTTCTCGCCCTTGAGCAGTGCCTGCACAAGAATGACCTCCGTGGATACAGACACTTCGGACGACAGATATTCCACCAGATGAAGGCGCACGGCATAGCGGTCAATCCCACTGACACGCATACGGGCAGTCCGCCCGTCGCCGTCTGCAACGACAATCTCGTCTCCGATCTGTGCACGCATAACATGCGCGAGATGATGTGCATCACCGCCCGTGATCTCGATCTCCTCCGCGAACTCCCCCGCATAAAACAAGCGTCGCATCAGAGCTTCAACTCCGAGCTGCGGCGGATGATCATCGCCGCCCATTCCTTTTCACAGGTCATATCAAGCACGGTATATCCATGCTCCACCGCCGCGCGTTCGACATCCACAATGCGGTCGTCGATGATGCCCGAGGCGAGCAGAATCCCGCCCGGCGCGAGATGGCGGTCGAGCTGGTCAAAGAGACGGATGATGATATCGGCGATGATATTTGCCGTGATGAGCTCCGCAGGTTCAAGACCCGCGCACACAGAGAGAAGGTCACTCTCGATGACGGCGACATTGCCGACATGATTCGCGCGGACATTTTCCTCGGCAACGGTGACCGCGACAGGATCATAGTCCATTGCGATCACCTCGCCCGCACCGAGCTTCGAGGCAGCGATCGCGAGGATGCCCGAGCCGCAGCCTACATCGTAGACACGCATCTGCGGGCACACGATGTGTTCCAGCCAACGCAGACACATCGCCGTCGTCGCGTGTGCGCCCGTGCCGAACGCCGCGCCCGGGTCGAGATCGATCACGACCTCATCGCCCTGCGGTGTGTACTCCTCCCACGTCGGGCGGACAACGATGCGCCGCCCGATCTTCTCCGTGTGGATGTAGGCTTTCCATGTCTCCGCCCAATCCTCATCGGCGACAAAAGTATGCGAGATCGTCCCCGCGCCGATGGGTGCGTCCACGTCGCGCAGATTCTCCACGCGCTCCGCGAGCGTCAGGAGACTGCCCTCCAGACGCCCGTCCTCGGGCAGGTAGGCGCGTACGGTGACCGTCGCCGTATCCTCAGCACGCGGCAGATCGGTATAGTCCCAGAGCCCCGCGTCAATATACTCGTTCACGAGCGACGGATCGTCAATCTCCGTCCCCGCAGCCCCGAGTTCCATCAGGATATTCCCTATGAGATCTGCACCCTCGTGCGTCGTAACAACACTCACCTGTGCCCAGCGCATTCCATCGCCCCCTATAACTTCTTCCAAATTTTTCTCCATCGATGAGATTCATTATACAGGAAGAAGATTGGAAATGCGATAAATTTTTATCACAGAGGACAAAAAACCGCCGCAAGGATATGCGGCAGTTTTCTCTCCATGCAGATTCGTTTAGAACTCCGTCTGCCAGAGTCCATGCAGGTTGCAGAACTCGATGACCTTCACCGGCGCATCGCCGTCCGCGAGACGGAACGTCGCCTCGGGTGCATCCGTCGCCGTGAGGTTGACGCGCTGAACGCCCTTCTTCGTCACAAGGATGATGTAGGCAATGAGATGTTCCTCGCTCATCGGATGCGTGACTGAGCCGACCGTGACATGCACCTCGTTCTTCGCGGCATCGTACGTTGCCACGGGAACGTGCTTCTCCTTCGCGGCATCGACCGAGTTCGGATCGATCGCCTTCAGCGGCGTACCGCAGCACGCGAGATCCAGAGCCTCATCACCGTAAACCTCGACCACATGGCTCTTGCCTGCAAGATAAAATACTGACATAGTGAACCCTCCTATTGCGGAAGCATCTGCTTCCGATTCATAAATACACAGCAAAGTAAATGATAGAAATATTGTGGAGTGTGAAAGATGCCATAGACCGTATCTATTTTCTCTTTCACGAATAATAATTCTCCACAAAATAAAATTCTCCTTCTTTTCTCCCAAAAAAATTTTTCGAGAAAAGAATTATTTTTTTTCACGCTCGTTCTCA
>CALJPB010000384.1 GCA_937981305.1 uncultured Selenomonas sp. | reverse complement strand
GTCCCCCAACGGTTCGATCCATGATACCACTCCCGATCCATCGAATTACCCGCTTTGGATTTCCCTTATAAATCGTCGTTCATCCGTGCAAGCGACCCGCGCATACGAAAGATCGCCTTCGTGTGGAGTTGTGAGATGCGTGCCTCTGAGAGATGGAGAATCGCAGCAATTTCCTTGAGTGTCATCTCGTCATAGTAGTATAGAGCCACGACCGTACGCTCCTTCTCCGGAAGTTTCTCTATGGCAGCGGCAAGCGTCTCCTTAACCTCTGTCCATTCAGCGTGTTCGACCGGGCCATCCTCCATGGATACAGGAGCATCCGTGCGCAGATACTCCTCCAGGGGAATGATGGTCGCCGCACTGACCTGTCCTTCCAGATGATGCAACCCTTCGATCGACAGCTCCAAGGCAGCAGCTAATTCTTCATCCGTGGCAGTACGCCCAAGTTCCCCCTCAAGACGCGCAACTGCTTTCTCGTATTTTTTAATATTCTGACGCACACTGACGGGAATCCAGTCCTTTGCACGCAGATGATCGAGCATCGCGCCGCGCACACGCACGCCCGCATAGGTTTCAAATTTATTGCCGCGCGCGAGTTCGTATCGCTCAATCGCATCCAAGAGCCCGAAGAATCCGCTGCTGAGGAGATCCTCGCGGTCAACGTGCTGCGGGAGGCTGATCGCAATACGCCCCGCGACAAGGCGGACAAGAGGAAGATAGTGCTCGGCGATCCGATTGCGCACTTCAACGGTCTTTTCCGTCTCGTACGCCCGCCACAGGGCATCAATATCTTCTGCCGGCTGCGCCGTCACAGCACTCATCTCCTCTCATTCCCGCTGTCATTTCACATCAGACGGTGGCAGGCGTGCCCTCGCTGTCCGGTGTCCTCATATGGACGAAGGAATCCTCCGAAAGCGGCTGGAAGTTCGTCGGCGCGGCGAATTCCGCCGCCCCCTTCTCCCCCTTCTCCACCGCATCAAAATCGATTTCGTCGGGATCATAGAGCTGCGCCTGCATATCCTGTATACGCTCGGCAGGATCTTTGTCAAAGGCAGCCCACCCCTTCGCCTCAAGGATAAATGTCACGAGATAGGTGAATGCACCGGCGCAGAGAAATGCGATGAGGCTGCGCAGAAGTGCTGTTGTTACACGCGCATCCCCGATCATGCCCGTAATAAATACAACAAGTGCTGCAATGACAGCAAAGACCAGAGCCATGCCGAGTTTGAACATATCTTCACCTTCCTCTCTATATTGTTTTATCTCCCTTGCTAACAGTCTTCACCGTATAGGTCCCGTCA
>CALJPB010000383.1 GCA_937981305.1 uncultured Selenomonas sp. | reverse complement strand
GTGGTCCGTCAAACTGTAGGATTCGTTTTGTCTTTGTGTGGCAATAGCCTATGCCGGAGCCTCTTCCTCCCTGAAATTTTTCACAGGCGCATTTTTTCATCAAGAAATCCAGTTCGCGTATGGTGAAATTTGCAGGTGTGGGCGTTCGGGTGATTTTCTCAAGCAGTGCTTCTTTTGTCGGCATATACATTCCCTCAAATAATATTTCCTACTATGATACTATACCCTTTCAATCTGCGCGCGGCGTGCGCCGTATTATTTTCCGCGAAAGTCTTTACTTTTCGCTTCCTCTTTCGTACAATATAAACAATAAATGATTCATGCAGATAGGGACGGGGGATGTTTTATGCTGAAAAAGGCGATTGCGGTTGTTACCTCGGGCGGAGACAGTCCGGGCATGAATGCGGCGGCGCGTGCGGTGGTGCGCACGGCGATCTACGAGGGCGTGGAGGTCTACGGCATCCATAACGGCTACAGCGGGATGGTGCACGATGATATTGAAAAACTCACGACGCGCAGCGTCAGCGATCTCATCCAGCGCGGCGGCACGTTCCTCGGCACGGCACGCAGCAAGTCGTTCATGACCCCCGAGGGGCGGCAGACGGCGTTCGAGAATCTGCGCAAGCGCGACATCGAGGGACTGGTCATCATCGGCGGTGACGGCTCGCTGACGGGCGGCTCGCTCCTCAGTAAGGAGACGGGGATGCCGATCGTGGGACTGCCGGGTACGATCGACAACGATGTCTGGGGCATGGACTATACCATCGGCTGTGATACGGCGTGCAATACGATTGTGGATGCGATCAACAAGCTGCGCGATACGGCATCGGCGCACCGCCGCATCATCCTCGTCGAGGTCATGGGGCGGCACTCGGGCTGGCTCGCGATGATGTCCGGCATCGCGGGCGGCGCGGAGTACATTCTCGTACCCGAGGTCGCGTACGATCTTGAGGAGATCAGCTGCGAGCTGAAGGCGATGTATGAGGCGGGCAAGCGCTACAGCATCATTGTGGTTGCCGAGGGGGCAGGCTCTGCGGTGGAGATCGGCAAGATCATCCGCGAAAAGACGGAGATCGACACGCGCGTCTCGGTGCTCGGACACATCCAGCGCGGCGGCTCGCCGACGGTGGATGATCGCATCAAGGCATCCATGCTCGGTGAGAAGGCGGCGCTTGCGATCATCTCGGGTGTGAGCGATGTGATCTACAGCTTCAACGAGGGGCAGGTTGTGGGCGTGAACCTCTTCGAGGCGGTCAACAATACAAAGACGCTCGATCCGGAGCTTGTTCGGCTCTCGCGTGTCTTGGCGTAAGTGAAAAACGGGGGAATCGCCGCAGCGGTTCTCCTTATTTTTTTTCTTGACAAAAACGCGACCTCCATGCTAAACTAGACAGCGTTGCAGAAGTGAATAGCTTTCATTTGAGAGCACTGTGGAGAGTTGTCCGAGTGGTTGAAGGAGCACGCCTGGAAAGCGTGTGTGCGGTGATACCGTACCGAGAGTTCGAATCTCTCACTCTCCGCCATTTTTATTGATTTTTCTCAGGGCGGGCTGCAGTGCCTTGGTCTCGCGCAATGGGGCCCTGTGAACCCCGTCAGGTCCGGAAGGAAGCAGCGGTAAGCGGATCGTCACATGTGCCGTGAGGGCGCCTGGGGATTGTGGCCTGCCGTGGGAGAAATCGCATGTCATTGGAGCAGCCTGCGGGCTGCTTTTTTGTTGGAAAAAGGAGGTCTGACGATGTCCTACGTTGCGCTCTATCGCCGCTGGCGGCCGGAGACGTTCGCCGATCTCGTGGGGCAGGAGCATATCAGCCGCACGCTTGCGCGTGCCGTCACATCGGGGCAGACGAGTCACGCATACCTCTTTACGGGACCGCGCGGGACGGGCAAGACGAGTACGGCGAAGATTCTCGCGCGTGCGCTGAACTGTGCCGAGGGGCCGACGCTCACGCCGTGCGGCGTCTGTGACTCCTGCCGTGCAATCAGCGACGGCTCGTCGATGGATGTGTTCGAGATCGATGCGGCGTCGAACCGCGGCATCGACGAGATGCGGGACTTGCGCGAGAAGGTGAAGTTCACGCCCGCCGAAGGGCGCTACAAGGTCTACATCATCGACGAAGTGCACATGCTGACGACGGAGGCGTTCAACGCGCTCTTAAAGACGCTGGAGGAGCCGCCCGCGCACGTCGTCTTTATCCTTGCAACGACGGAGCCGCACAAGGTGCCCGCGACGATCCAGTCGCGGTGTCAGCGCTATGACTTCCACCGGATTACGGTGATGGAGATCCGTGATCGGCTGATCCATGTGTGCAAGGAATCCGGCA
>CALJPB010000382.1 GCA_937981305.1 uncultured Selenomonas sp. | reverse complement strand
ATGACCCCATGATCGGCAACGCCGTCCACGGCGCCCTGAACGATGCCTCCTGGGCGGCCGACTGGGTGAAGGACGGCAACAGCGCCCTCACGGCCCTGCGCACGCAGCACTACGATCTCGTCCTGCTGGACCTCGGCCTGCCCGGACGTGACGGCCTGGAGGTACTGCGCAGCATCCGCAGCCAGCCCACGACCCTGCCGGTGCTCATCGTCACCGCCCGCGATGCCCTGGACGACCGCATCGCCGGACTGGACGCCGGCGCCGACGACTACATCCTCAAGCCCTTCGAGATCAGCGAACTGCTGGCCCGCATGCGGGCCGTGCTGCGTCGCCAGGGCGGCCAGGCCAACCCCATTCTCAGCAGCGCCCTGCTCACGCTGGACCCCGCCACCCACGAGGCCAGCCGGCAGGGCCAGCCCACCGTGCGTCTGTCCAACCGCGAATTTGCCCTGCTGCACGCCCTCATGCAGCGCCCCGGCGCCATCCTCTCGCGTGCCGACCTCGAAGACCGCATCTACGGCTGGGGCCAGGAGGTGGAAAGCAACGCCATCGAATACCTCATTCACAGCCTGCGCAAGAAGCTGGGCAGCGAAGCCATCAGGAACATACGGGGCGCCGGATGGATGGTGAGCAAGCAGGCCTGAGCCAGTCGCTGCAGTTCCGTCTGGCACGCGCCATCTCGCTGGCCGTGGCCGCCATGGCCACCGTGGCAGGCATCCTGTCGTTTCGGGCCACGCTGCACGAGGTGCATGAGTTTCAGGACGAGATTCTGGAGCAGGCGGCCGAACTGCTGGGGCCGGAATCCGGTCAGGTCACCGCATCACTGCCGGTGCAGGGCTGTCTGCAGACTGATGACGACGAGGAAGGACTAATCATCCAGCGCCTGCCCGCCCTGTCGAAGGACGGACAGGACAGGAAAGACAGGAAGCAATCTTCCGTCACTGATACGGCCACGAAAGATTCGCGGGCAAATGATGGAGCAGCAACATCTGTCAGACCATCGGATGCGACACGTACATCGGATGCAAAACGTTCATCCGGCTCGCGTGACAAGGATGAAGATGACGATGATGGAGGTGACGACGGTCTGCATGGTCGCCTTGCCGACCCCCTCCGCGCCGCTCGGCGCGTTCAGCCCGTAGTGACAGCCGAGGACGGCAATGACATTGCCGAAGAAAATCGCTTTGACGAGGCCGCCCGTCATGTCGTAGATCGCTGCGTACTGCGTGATGGAGTGCGTGAAGGTATAGGGCGATATGCCCGAGTAGTGCACCGCCGTGAGATAGCCGCCGAGAACGCCGATCACGTCGCCAAATACGGTGAGGATGGGTACAACGATCATGCACGCGAGCATACGCGGCACAATGAGATAGTTCACGGGACTGACCGCCATGACGCGCAGCGCGTCGATCTGCTCCGTGACCTTCATCGTGGAGACCTCTGCCGTAATCGCCGCACCCACACGCCCCGCGCAGACAACACCGACGAGGACAGGTCCGAGCTCGCGCCCGATGCCGATGGCGATGACCGCGCCGATGGTACTCTGCGCTCCGTAGCGGATGAACTCGTGTGCGATTTGGAGGGTCAGCACAATGCCGGTAAAGAGAAGTGTCAGCCCGACGATGAGGAGGGAGTCCGCGCCAAGATGCGCCATCTGGTAGATGATGCTCCGCACGCGCAGACGCTGTGTGACCTGCCGTGCCGTCTCGGCGTAGAGAAGTGTGATGCGTCCGATGTTCGCGAGGTGTGTGAGGACAAAGCGCCCCACCGCCTCAAAGATGCGCTGCATGAATTCCCTCCTTTCGTGATAAAAATATAAGGTGTCACCTGCGTCGCGACAACTCCACATATGATCTATAACTCAACGAGAAAATCTCTCCGCCTCGCTCCGCGCGAGCTCGTCACAGCGTTCGTTGCGCCGATTGCCCGCGTGCCCCTTGACCCAGTGGAACTGCACACGCCGTGCAGCGAACGCCGCATCCAGCTGCATCCAAAGATCCTGATTGAGCACGGGTTCGCCGTCCGCCTTCTTCCAGCCGCGCTTCTTCCATGCGGGCAGCCAGAACTTTGTGAATGCGTTCTTCAGATACTGACTGTCCGTATAGAGGGCGACACGCGCCCCCTCCGGCACGGCGTTCATCGCCTCAAGTGCCGCCGTCAGTTCCATGCGGTTGTTCGTCGTCTCAGGATCGCCGCCGCTGTGCTCTCTGACCTCGCCCGTTGCGACCGTCTCAATGACGGCAGCCCAGCCGCCCGCGCCGCCGGGATTGCGGAGACACGAGCCGTCCGTGTGGATGATATAGTCCGCGTCAACGGGTTCTTCGACGGGCGGCACGGACGATTTTTTCGCGGCTGTGCCACACTTTGCAGTGTTCACCACAGCCGAGTTCCCCGCACCGCCAAGCCAGTCACGCGCCTCCGCCTCGGTCATAAAGCCCTTATACACTGCACCCTGAAAGCCCTGCACCTGCGCGGAGCACTCCGCCCATACGGTGAAGATGCCCGTTTTGCGCCCGCGCTTCACGGCGTAAAATTTCTTTGCCAAAAATAAGCCCCTTTAGTACGCGTACCGATAGCCGATCGAGAATCCGATGCCGTTGTAGCCGGGGTTCTTCGTCCGCTGTCCGTTCGACACATGATGCCCGAGATAGGCGACGCTGAGCGCGCTCTTCTCGTTGAACTTGTACGTCACGCGCGGCCCAATGCGCCACATGAAGCCGTAGTTGCGCGTGTGTGCAGGGTGCACATCGTTGTAGACGAGAACCGCGCCTGTCGCGTCAAACGATGCCTCCCATTTCGAGCCGAGCGGCTTCGTCCAGCGCACCATGTACGCAGGCCCCGCACCAACGGCGGACGAGTTGAGACGCACATCGGGCGTGTCCTTCTCCGCCCACGAGCCGACGGCACGCGAGACGGTCAGCCCCCAGTGAAGCGACATCCCGTGCATCTCCTTGTACTGACGGAAAACGTGCAGATTGTAAAGGTCGATATAACGACGCTCGCCGCGATGCTCCAAATAGTCCATCTGGATCTCGGCTTTCTTATCCTGCGCCGAGGAATCTCCCATGTGCATCTGCATCGTATGTCCGTCTGCCTCTGCGGGCGCAGCAGCCGCCGTCCCCGCCGCGCTCAGCAGGAATACAGCCACGAGTGCCGTCATTTTCGCTTTGAAAAACGTCATTTCTGTCACCTCCAACGTGTGAAGAGCTCCGCCTCGATGCCGAGACGGTCGAGGATCTTTCCCACCATCATATTCACGAGATCATCCAGCGTCTCCGGGCGATGATAAAATCCGGGCGCAGCGGGCATGATGACCGCCCCCGCGCGTGCGAGCCGCAGCAGATTCTCAAGGTGAATCTCGTGCATGGGTGTCTCGCGCGGTACGAGGAGCAGCCGCCGCCCCTCCTTGAGCGTCACATCCGCCGCACGCGTGAGGAGATCATCCGTCACGCCGTGGGCAATAGCCCCCGCCGTCTTCATCGAGCAGGGCAGGACGACCATCGCATCCATGCGGAACGAGCCGCTTGCGATTGCCGCGCCCACGTCCGCATTCGGGTAGAGAACATCGACGCGCCGCGAAAGCTCCTCCATCGTCACGCCGCACTCGTAGTCCAGCACACGCTGTCCGCTGTCCGTCACGACGGCGTGCACCTCGATGTTCTGCTCGCGCAGGACATCAATGAGGCGGACGGCATACACGCTGCCGCTTGCCCCCGTGATGCCGACAACAATCTTTTTCATCGAATGACCGTAACGCCGCTCATATACGGCACGAGTGCCTTCGGCACAACGACAGAGCCGTCCGCCTGCTGACAGTTCTCGAGGATCGCCGCGACCGTACGGCCAACTGCAACGCCCGAACCGTTCAGCGTGTGGAGGAATGCGGGCTTTGCCCCGCGCGCGGGACGGTACTTGATGTTCGCGCGGCGTGCCTGATAGTCCGTGCAGTTCGAGCAGGACGAGATCTCGCGGTATTTGTCCTGTGCGGGCATCCAGACCTCGATGTCATACGTCTTCGCCGAGGTAAAGCTCATGTCGCCCGTGCAGAGCTGTACGACGCGGTACGGCAGTTCGAGCGTCTTCAGCACGTCCTCCGCCGCCTCCACCATCGTTTCCAGCTCGTTCCAGCTCGTCTCAGGTGTGACGAATTTAATCAGCTCCACCTTATTGAACTGGTGCTGACGGATCAGACCGCGCGTATCGCGCCCCGCGCTGCCCGCCTCCGCGCGGAAGCACGCCGTATAGGAGGTGTAGTACTCTGGCAGCTGTTCCGCGTCCAGGATCTCATCGCGGTGATAGTTTGTGGTCGGCACCTCCGCCGTCGGCACGAGGTAGTAGTCGAGCCCGTCGAGCTTGAACATATCCTCCGCGAACTTCGGCAGCTGCCCCGTCCCGACCATGCTCGCCTCGTTCACGATGTAGGGCGCAAGCATCTCCGTGTAGCCGTGCTTCTGTGCATGGAGATCCATCATGAAGTTGATGCACGCACGTTCGAGGCGTGCGCCGAGCCCCTTGTAGAACGTGAAGCGTGCCCCTGTGACCTTCGCCGCGCGCTCCGCATCGAGCACGCCGAGTTTCTCCCCGATGTCCCAATGCGCCTGTGGTTCGAAATCAAATGTACGAGGCGTACCCCAACGGCGCACCTCGGGATTCTCTGTATCGTCCTTTCCGATGGGCACGTCTGCCTTCGGCATATTCGGAATCTGGAGCAGCAGCTCGCGCAAACTCTGCTCCACGCCGCGCAGTTCATCGTCGAGTGCCGTGATCTCATCGCCGAGCGCACGCATCTCAGCAACCACATCGTCCGCGTTCTCGCCCGCCTTCTTGCGTACACCGATCTCCTTCGATACGGCGTTGCGGCGTGCCTTCTTCTCCTCCACATCCTGCAAAATCACACGCCGACGCTCATCCAGTGCCGCAAACGGCGAGAGATCGAGCGCGTTGCAGCGGTTCTTCAGCATCTCCTGCACCGCCGACAGATTCTCGCGCACAAATTTCATATCCAACATTATAATCACTCCATTATGCAGATTTTCTGTTATTCTATCACACACAGAAACTAAAAGCAAAAGCCGCCCATGTCGGACGGCTTTTCTGTAACAGCAATTGGCAGGCGTCCAATTCTCCTGCATCTACTCGGGTTTCCCCTGTCGTGCCATCGGCGTGTGGGCTGGACGAAATCTCCCACCTCAAATCGCTGTTATGCTATCTATCTTTGATTATAGTCCTATCATAGTACAAAGCCTGCCTTTTGTAAAGAAAAGCCCACATCTTCATCCCTGTTTCACACAGGTATAGTAAAATCAACGCGAAAAGGAGAGCACTCTAATGAAAATTTTACCGTGGACGGGCGACTCCATCTTTCCCGCCCTCTGCAATACGCTGCTTGCTTGGCGCAAATCCGCGCCCGACGTGCGCGACCTGCCGTGGCGCGACGAACCGACGC
>CALJPB010000381.1 GCA_937981305.1 uncultured Selenomonas sp. | reverse complement strand
GGGGCAGACGCAGGAGGATGGGTTCATCGGCGGGCTTTTCAGCGCGCCGCTCATGCGCCGTCCAATCCCGCGCTATCCCGTGCCGGAGGCTGTTTCCTACGGTCTTTTGGATGCGCGTGATGCCGTCTTTGCCATCTATCAGGCTGCTGCACGTGATTTTGCGGGGGCGTATCTCCACATCGCTCCCGCCGCAGGGACGACGGTCGCGGAGCTGTATCAGATCTGTGCGGGATTCTTCCCGTGTATGAATGAGACGGCAGAGCCGCGTGAGCCGCAAGGTCGTGCGGTTCTGCGGAGCGCACTCATCGAGGAGCAGCTGGGCTGGCGTTCGCGCCGTGCGCTCGCCCCCGGGCTGAAGGAGACATACGAGGCGATGGAGGCGGCGCACAGCGCCAATACAGATGACCTGCGTGCGCTCGCACGCCGCGCACGGCTTGCGCGGCTGCGTCAGCGGATTGTTCCGTACGCAGAAAACACCGCCGGGGCACTCGTGACATTCGGCATCTCGTATTTGCAGAGCGGCTCGTCTGTGAACAGTATGACGGCGTTCGACTTTGCCTTTCTCTATATTGGCACGATGGGGCTTCTCTACGGGAAGGGGCAGGCACTGATTGCAGCGGGATTCTCGCTCTCCCTGCTCATTTACAACGGTCTTGCAGCGGGCGGGGATCTCGTGGCGATGCTCTATAACCCGCGCGAGTTCCTGCATTTCGTGTCGTATTTCTTCGCCGCCGTGCTGACGGGGTATTTTGCCGACCGCGCGAGCTATCAGCAGCTCGCGGACAGCCGCATCAAGCGTCGTCTGCAATATCGCTATTCTTTCCTTGAGAATATCTTTAAGGAAAATCTCACGATCAAGGATCGTCTCTATCGTCAGATTGTGAACTCGGACGACAGCATCGGCCGTCTCTACCGCATTGTCTCGCGTCTGGACTCGGTCGAGACGGAGAACCTCTACACGCAGACGGCATCCGTGACGGCAGACATCTTGAGCGTGAAGGATATCGTGGTCTACATCGTGGGGGAGGGCGGCTGGTATCTGCGCCAAAAGGTGCGTCTCGGCACGAAAACGCATGATCTGCCGCGTTCTGTGCGCGTGGAGGACAATCCGTACCTCGTACAGATGCTTGAGGAAAAAAAGATTTTTGTCAATCGCGACCTCATCAAGGGGCTGCCCGATCTCGCCGCGCCCATCGTCTACGAGGGACGCGTGATTGCGGTGCTCCAGATCTACCATCTGGACTTTGAGCAGTGGAGCCTCTATCAGCAGAACCTCCTGTCGATCACGGCACGTCTTGTTGCAAGCTCCCTCGGACGTGCGTATGAGTGGGAGAAGGAGACGGCGGACCGCAAGTACCACGAAGGGACACGTATCCTGAACAGGGAGGAGTTCGAAAAGGTCATCGAGGAGTTCCGCGAGCGTCGCCGTATGCAGCCGGATTATCCGGTCACGCTCCTTGCGGTCAATGTGGACGGGCGCAGCTACAGTGAGTTGGATCGTCAGATCGCGCACAGTATCCGCGGGGAGGACTTTATCGGTGCAACAGCGGAGGGCGTGTCCCTCCTCCTGCCCGACGTGGCGGGCAAGACGCTCGATATGGTGCGCGAACGTCTCGCCAAGGTCGGGGTGGAGACGGGGGAGAGTCAGGCACTATGATGTGGGATGGACGTACAGTGGAAGGCCTTCTTGGCATGATTCACGGAAGCTTTACGATGCTGCAGCTCCTTCTGATCGCCTATCTTGTGCTCACCCTTCTCTATGTGTTCGCTGAGATGCGTCGGCGCGGGCGGATCTCGGCGGTGGCCAAGGGGGCGTTTGCCCTCACCGTTCCGGGATTCGGACTTCTGATGCTCGTTCTTTACGAGGTCATCGGTACGGCGCTCGGACTGATGGGGCGCACGGGACCTGAGGAGGAGGAAGAGGATCTGAGTATGTCGTTTGGAGAGCACGCCTACAGCGGGGATATTGTACCGCTGCGGGATGTGTTTCTCGTGGACGATCCAAAGCTCAAGCGCAAGTTCTTTACCGATGCAATCAAGCAGGATGTTGTGGAGCGGCAGGCGATCCTGAGCGAGGCGGTGCATGACAGCGACCGTGAGATCGCGTACTATGCCGTGTCGATGATGACGGCGCATATGGAGCAGCTGAGCGAGGAGATCTATGCGCTTGAGCAGGCGATCAAGCGCGGGGTGGACGACGACGATCTCCTCAATGAGTACGTGGACAAGGTGCGTGAGTTCCTGCTGCGTCAGTACGGCGACGCGGTGACACGGGAGCAGCAGCATACACGCTATATGGAGATGCTGCGGATTCTCGCGGAGCGTCATCCGGATCACCCCGCTTATCAGGCGGAGGAGATCCGTGCGCTGATCCGCAGCGGTCGACTGCAGGAGGCGGAGGCTGCCTGTGCGGCATTCCGTCAGCGGCATCCGGATGCGGAGCTGCCGCTGATTCTCATGCTGCAGCTCTATCAGGCCTCCTATGATTTGGCGAAGATACGGGAGACGATTGCGGCGATGAAACAGCTGCCGACCCGCCTCAGCAATGAGGCAATGCAGGCACTCCGCTATTGGGATGGAGGTGCAGTACGTGAATAAGCGCAGTCTTTGCATTCTGCTCTTCATCGCATTCCTCGCGGGGCTGTTCTTCCAGTACAGTCGCATGGACGGCTTCCTGCATCTGGGGCTGACGGGCAATGCGTTGGATATGGGGCGGCTTTTGCGCCCTGCGGGGACGGGCGCGGATCTCCCGCGCGAAAAATACCTCATCGTCTACGATCCGGCGGATGTGCCGAGTATGTATTCACGGCACAATATGGAGACGATTCTCACGGAGAAACGCAAGGCGTTCGAGAGCCGTCCGCTCACGGACAGCGTTGCGCCGGATGCCTCCTATCGCGGCGTTTTCCTCACGACGGGGCGGCTCGGGGCGGTGAAGTCTCTGCCGCAGCTTTTGGATTATGTGCGCAGTGGGGGGACGCTCCTGCTTTTGCAGAAGTTTGAGTCGGAGGAGGACTTTCCCATCTCGGACGATGTACTGCATACGTTCGGTGTGGAGCAGATGGGGCGGGAGAAGGACGTTCTCGGCATCCATCTGCTGACGAATTTCCTTGTCGGCGGGAAGGATTTCCATTTCGGCGAGGGGACGGTCTACACGACGCACGCCAATCCGCTCACCCTTGCGGCATCCGCGACGCGCCATATCGAGGCACTGGACGGGACCCCGCTCCTCTGGGAGCAGCCGCTCGGAGCGGGGCGCATCTATGCCTACAACGGCGTGGAGCGCGATGATCGGACGAACGTCGGCATCCTGACGGCGATGATTGCACACTGCGGTGCGGATACGATCTATCCGCTGGTGGGCGTAAAGATCTTTTATATCGACGATTTCCCGGCGCCGATTCCGGAGGGATATTTTTATAAAATCTACGATGAGCTCGGCGTCGATACGGAGACGTTCTACCGTAAGATCTGGTGGCCGTTCATGCTGCAGCTGGCAAAGGATGAGGACATCCGCTATACGGGGGTCATCATCGAGACGTACGGCGCACAGGTCAAAGGACCCTTTCATCCGCTCGGCGGACGCGCTGCGCGTGACGGGCTCATCATCTACGGACGTGAGCTCTTGAAGGCGGGCGGCGAACTGGGGCTGCACGGCTACAACCACCAGTCCCTCGCCCCCGACGGCTACGGACAGGGGGATCTGGACTATGTGCCGTGGGAGAGTCAGGCGGATATGGAGGAGGCACTGCGTGAGCTGCGCAGCTACATCAAGTCCGTCTATCCGAACTACGAGTTCCGCTGCTATGTGCCGCCGTCGGATATCCTGAGCCCCGAGGGCAAGCAGGCGGTCGAAAATGTATTCCCCGAGGTCAAGGTGTTCGCCTCGCTCTTTGACGGGCCGGCGGATCACAAGGCATACTACCAGAACTTTGAGCGCCGGGCGAACGGGGTGTATGAGATCCCGCGCATCAGTTCGGGACATGCTGCATCGGGGCTGATGTACTGGCAGGAGATCGGTGTGCTGAACTACATCGGTGTCTTTGCCCACTTTGTCCATCCCGATGAGATCTTCTATGAGGAGAGCAAGGACAGCAGCTGGGGGATCATGGGGTCGGGGCTGAAAAACTTCATGCACGATGTCAATCGGCGCTATCCGTGGCTGACGGCGACGACATCCTCGGAGAGTATCCCGTACTTTTCGGATTTCTTTGACATGGACTACCGCGTGCGGTACGCAGATGATGGCCTGGAGATCTATACGTGGAACGCGGCGGGCGAGCTGCGTTTCCTCCTGCGCACCGCGCATGTGATCGACCATGCGGAGGGATGCACGTTTGCGGTGGCGGATGAGGGGGTATACATCATCCGCACGAGCGAACCCGAGGCGCGGATCTACTGGAAGGAGGCGGAGGAATGAGGATCTGTCTCTTGGCGGAGGGCTGCTACCCATATGTTGTGGGCGGCGTGTCCTCTTGGGTTCAGATGCTCATGACGGGGCTGCCCGAGCATGAGTTCATCATCTACTCGATCGGTGCGGAGGCAAAGGATCGCGGCAAGTTCAAGTACAAGCTGCCCGAGAACTGCGTCGGGGTCGAGGAGGCATTTTTGGATGAGATTCTCTCCCTGCGTGCCTCGGATATGCGCGAGAACATTCTCACGGGGGAGGAGACGCAGACCCTCTATGAGTTCGTCAGTGAAAAGCGGAATGTGCCGCTGAAATATCTGGCGGAGATTTTTTGCTGCGGACGATGGAAGTCGCCGCTCGAAGTCTTTATGTCGAGCGACTTCTTCGATGTCATTGTGCGCGTCTATCGTGAGCAGCACAACAATCTTCCATTTACGGATTTTTTCTGGACGATGCGCTCGATGCTCCTGCCGCTGTTCTACCTGCTCCAGCAAAAACTGCCCGAGGCGGATGTGTACCACAGCGTCGCGACGGGCTACTGCGGTGTGATCGGGGCGATGGCGGCGACAGTCTACGACAAGCCGTATATGATCACGGAGCATGGGATCTACTCGCGTGAGCGTGAGGCGGAGATCATCAAGAGCGACTGGGCAAAGACGGATTTCAAGGGGGTCTGGATTCAATACTTCTACTATCTGGCACGCCTCTCGTACAATACGGCGGATCACCTCTACACCCTGTTCGAGCACAACGGACAGATCGCCGCTGATCTCGGCTGTGCGCCGGAGAAGATCAACATTGTCCCGAACGGGGTTCACATGGAACGGTTTTCGCACATTCCCGCGCTCGTCGACCACGGCGGGCCGATCACGATCGGTGCGGTCGTGCGCGTTGTGCCGATCAAGGACATCCTCACCCTTCTGCGTGCGTTTGCCATTGTCAAGCGCGAGATGAAGGACGCGACGCTCTATGTCATGGGCGGACTGGAGGAGGATCCGGACTATGTTGAGACGTGTCATCGGACGGTGCAGATGCTCGGGATCGAGGACGTGATCTTCACAGGCTCCATCCCCGTCGCGGACTATCTGCCGAAAATGGACATCATGGTGCTCTCAAGCATCAGCGAGGGGCAGCCGCTCGCCGTACTGGAGGGGTTCTCCGCGCACCGTCCCTATGTGACGACGGATGTGGGGTGCTGCCGCGAGCTGATCTACGGTGATAGCAAGGATCGGTTCGGAACGGCGGGTGCGGTGGTCGCGCCGATGGACTACGAGGCGATGGCGCACGAGATCCTGCGTCTGGCACGCAGCTATGAGCTGCGGCGCGACATGGCGGAGGTTGGCTTTGCGCGGACGCAGGCGTACTATACCTACGAGCAGTTTATCGAGGCGTACCGCAGGGCATACGAGATCGAGGCAAAGGAGGCAGGACATGGCAGGCGTCGGGTTTGAGCTGAAACGCCTTTTCCGCGCACGTACGGCGGCGGGACACATCAAGGCGTATTCCTATTCCGCAATCGTGACGACGGGACCGTTCGCGCTCCTCACGGGCATGGTGCTCGCGATTCAGATGCTCTTTCAGGTCTATGATGCGGGACTGGATGAGTCGGCGGTCTTTCTGGGGGCGGTGGTTTACTCCTTCGTCTTTTCACAGCTGCTCTCATGCGGTTTTACGATTGTTTTAACGCGCTATCTTGCGGACTGTCTGACGGTGCAGCACTATCGCGATGTGACCCCCTCCATGTTCGGCATGAGTGCACTCCTGCTCGTTCTCGGATCCATCGCCTCCCTCCTCTTTTTCTGGGGAAAACCGCTTGCCGTCGAGCTCAAGGTGCTCTCGCACCTCTTTTTCTCGCTGCTGCTCATGGTCTGGGTCGGCAGCGTCTATCTCACGGCGGTCAAAAAGTTCAAGTATCTGATCCTCGGCTATCTGTCCGGGGTGCTCATCAGCTTCGGGCTTGCCGCGCTCTTTCTCCATACGGCGTGGCTTCCGCCCGCTGCGGGAGCGCTTTTTGCGATGGATGTGGGGATGGGGGTGCTGGTTCTCTTTTTCTTCCTCTACGTGACAAGCTGCTTCGGCCTGCCGCGGGACGGTATGATCTTTGCCTTTCTCCCGTACCTCGGGCGGCACGGACGGCTCTTTATCGGATCGTTCGGCTACACGCTCGGACTCTTTTTGCCGAACAT
>CALJPB010000380.1 GCA_937981305.1 uncultured Selenomonas sp. | reverse complement strand
GATCGAGCGGTCGACGATCGCGAGGCGCGCCGTGTTGATCGGCGCGTTGCCGTCCTCCATCGAGATGGAGCAGGGCATACCGCCGAGGCAATAGTGCGGGTGCGGGTTCTTGCCGCCGAAGACGACGTGCGGCACGACGAGATCCTTCTGCTTGTCCAGCATCTCGAGGTAGTGCGAGATCGCCATGAGATGCACCTCGGGCGGCAGCATCTGATAGTCGGGGTGATCCCACCACTGCGCGGAGAAGATACCGAGCTGACCGCTCTCCACGATCTTCTGCACCTTCGCCTTGATCGCCGCATAGTACTCGGGATTCGAGACGGGCACGTCGTGCGGATACGCCTCCGTCTCAAGCCCCGCGGGGCCACGGAACGGCAGACGATATGTGCTGAGTACGGTGTTCTGCAATGCCGCCGTCGCCGCAGGATCCGCCTTGAGCGCCTCGAGCGGGCTGACCCAGTCGAGGGCATGGAGGTGGTAGAAATGGATGATGTGATCCTGATGGCCGAGACACGCCGCGATGATGTTGCGAATGTAGTGCGCGTTCTTCGGGATCGTGATGCCGAATGCATCCTCCACCGCACGCAGGCAGCCAAGCGCATGGGACGACGTACATACGCCGCAGATGCGCTGGATATATGCCCACGCATCGCGCGGGTCGCGGTCGTTCATGACGAGCTCAAGGCCGCGCCATGCCGTACCGGAGGAGATGGCATCCGTGACCTTGCCCGTCTCCTCATCCACCTGGATCTCGACGCGCAGATGTCCCTCAATGCGCGTAATCGGGTCGACAACAACGTGTTTCATTCATGCACCTGCTTTCCCTCGTTTTCGAGCTGCTTCTCATGGCATTTTTTCTGCACAAGGCTTGCGCCCGCGTGTGCCGCGACACCGACCGCCGTAGCGACGGCAAGCCCCGCACCGACCATATCCACATCCACACCATTGTACTCGGGCAGACGTTTCGAGAAGGGTGCATCGTCCCAGAAATTCGAATTGCTGCACCCGATGCAGGGCGCACCCGACTGGATCGGGTACGACATCCCCTGATACCAGCGCAGATTGCCGCAGGAGTTGTAGGTCTCAGGGCCTCGGCACCCGAGGTGGTAGAGACACCATCCCGCTTTTGCACCCGCATCGTCGAAGCGGTCGGCAAACATGCCCGCATCGAAGAAGGGACGGCGGTAGCAGGTGTCGTGGATGCGGTTGCCGTAGAACTGGCGCGGCCGCCCCTCCCCGTCGAGCGGGGGCAGCGTGCCGAAGAGCGCAACGTGCATGACGACGCCCGTCATGACCTCGGGGATCGGCGGGCAGCCGGGCACGGCGATGTAGGGCTTGGAACCAATGAACGAGCGAATGCCCGTGGACTCCGTCGGATTCGGCGCAGCCGCCTGAATGCCGCCCGCCGTCGCACACGTCCCGTAGGCGATGACCGCCTTTGCCCCCTCGGCGACACGCCTCAGCGTATGCGAGAAGGGATGTCCGCCCGACATACAGGTGTACTCATGCGCACCCGAGGCGACCGCGCCCTCGACCGCGAGGATGTACTCCCCGTGGTACTTTTTGATCGTGGTCTCGAGGTGCTCCTCGAACGGCTCACCGCAGCCCGCACTCAGGACATGGCTGTACTCAAGCGCGATGCTGTTCAGTACGAGATCGGATGCAAGCGGCGCACCCGAGCGGATGAAGGACTCATCGCAGCCCGTGCACTCGTGCCCATGCAGCCAGATCACGACCGGCAGCGGCTTCGTCTCTGCCGCCTCGACGACCTTCGTCATCATGTCCGTGCTCAGCCCCATCAGGGACGTGAGCGTCACACAGCCCTTCAAAAAGCTGCGGCGGCTCATGCCCTTTGCGAGATAGGCCTCCCACAAGCTCTCCCTTTTACTCACATGAATCCTCCTAACCAATATACCATTTATAATTGATAATTATTGCTCATAGTTATAGAAAATTTTTATAATTATACACCCATCCCATCAAAAAAGATATACACTTTTGGGCAATACGAAAACTAATTTTGTGTTCGTTTTTGCATCCAAAAAGGGCTGTCTCCCGCACTCAAAGGCACGACAAACAGCCCCTTAACACAGCCATATACGCCGCATCTGCACATCCTGAAACAGACGCATGAAACGGCCCTGTGACGGCAATTCTGTCGCTTCCTTTTCAATGGGGAGGCGATTCCTCCCGGCGGGAAGGCGCACGCATTTCTGCGCGTACCCTGTGCGCGTCTCGGGAGGATCCCGCAGCGCAGGCGCAATATCATAGACGCACTGCCCTTAGATATTTTTGCTCGGAAACGTGAAAGAGCTTTGCAGACTCTTCCTTAATTATTTGTTAATTCTAACAGGAAAATGCCGTACTGTCAATATGTGATATTTATTCTCATCATGTGTGTGATTTATTTTTGATGTTCCGTTTCTTCGCCGCCTTCTTCACGGCATCGCGTTCCTTCTCCGCCATCGTGTGCGGGCGGATCTCGGCGGCGTGCCCGTCACGCGCACTGTCCGTAATGACCGCATTCTCCGTGTCATAGGCGATGATCTCGTAGGTGCGGATCGTGTTTTTCTTCGGGTCGAGCACGCGCCGTTGGAGTGTGTAGCCGACATTGCGGTACGCTTCGTCGTGCATTGCACTCACGAACTGCGCCTTGCCGAGGTCGTTGTAGAGGATGAGCTGCCAGTAGGAGATGCTCCCATCGCTGTTGCGCTGCATCTTCGCGCGGTCAAAGAACCAGCCGCGCCGCTCGTCGCCCTCGATAAAGACCCAGTCGCCGTCCGCGAGCGTCACGGGTTCGATCGCCGTCGCCGCGCCGTAGGCAGCATCGGCGGATGCCACGGGAGCAATGCCGATCCCGTGCCCACCGTCCTGCGGTGCGGGCTCTTTTGCAGCAGACTCCTGTGCTGCTGCGCCCTCATGTGCAGGGCGCGGTGTGCGTTCTTCCTCGTGCGAACCGGCAGGCTCATCCCCCAGCTCGTCCATCTCCTCGTCCAGGACGCTCTCCTCGTCCGATGCACGCTCTGCGGGCGCGGTGCTCCCGTGGTGCTCCTCTGCCATCATGACCTCGTGGATGTCCTTCTTCTCCGCGCTCTCCCCATAGGCGGGGAGGAGGAAAATCCCTGCGGCAAGCATGAAATGAATTGCTTTCATTGTGTTCCTTCCTATGTTCAAAGCGCCCCTTCCACCATGCTCCGCATGGTCCCCCTCCCCCGTCGCGATGGGGGGAGGCTTGGCATTACAGTATATCACAAATACCCTGCGGGGTTGACGGGCTGCCCATCAACGCGCACCTCGTAGTGAACATGGGGTCCCGTAGAGCGTCCCGTAGAGCCGACATAGGCGATGACCTCACCGCGCCGTACCTGCTGTCCGACCGTCACGGCGAGCGCGGAAGCGTGTCCGTAGCGCGTCACGATGCCGCCGCCGTGATCCACATCGACCATGTTGCCATAGCCGCCGTTCCACCCCGCCGCCGTGACGACACCGTCGGCGGTCGCAACGATGGGGGCGCCCATATCGGCGGCAATGTCGATCCCCTGATGGAACTCCGTGCCGTCAAAGCGTAGGCCGTAGGGTGAGCTGACAAAGCCCGCCGCCGGCCAGATGGAGGGCATCGTGTGCGGTGCGCTGTCCGAGGCATAGGATGCCGCACCGGGGAACTCCCTGCGCATGGTCTCGGCGAGGAGGTCGATGGACGAGCGGCGCGTACCGAGACGCTCCTCGATCATCTCAAGCGCCTCGGAGAGATCCGCCGTACTCGGCGTATGCTGCTCGCCGCCCGTCGGCGAAACAGTCCCCTCCTGCACGCTCTCGTCCGCCGCAGCAGGCGGTGCGCCGACGATAGCACGCAGCCCGTCCTCGGCGCGGCGCAGCTGATCGAGATCCTGTTGGAGAGCGGATGCCCTTTTCGATACCTGTAGGATCTGCTCCTGCTGGATGCGGTTCGCCTCACGCAGCTGCGCCGTCTCGGATGCGTGCATTTCCCCGGCCATCAGCGTGTAGATGGAGAGCACCGCGCCGACAGCGAGCACGACGGCCGCCGCACCCGCCCCCACGGCGATCAGGCGCAGGGAGCGCAGCGAGAGACGCACCGTGCGTGTCACATCCTCCTCGCTGTCGATGAATTGGATTTTATAGCGTTTTTCTTCGTTCAAGTTATTCTCCCGGATGATATAGAGTTATTCCTTGTTCAACAGGGAAGGGTACGGACGGTCTGCGTTGCTCCGTAGCCCCCTAAAACAAGTGTCCGACCGCTTGCGTAACGAGGGTTCTGCGAGGAGTACACAGACAGACGGCACTGCTCCTTCGCCCTATCCTAGCCGAAAAAAATGAAAACCTGCTGAGTGGCAGCAGGTTTTCTATGCTTTTTCAAGGAATCGCTGATAAAATGAAGTCCGTCAGATTGGCGTAGATTTTTTCGTCCGATTGAGGCAGCAAACCGGACGCATAGCCAAAGCTATGTGGAGGATTTGCTAACGAAAAGCGGGCAAAAAAGATGCGCTAAGATGGCGCGGCTGAATTTATCAGTGCTTCCTCAATACTTGACCGGCAGCGGCTGTGCCATCGCCTCGCGCAGCACGCCCTTCTCCTCATCGGTGAGCGGATACTCCGAGGAGCCGTCCTTGATCGGCTTGATGTAGCTGCGTGAGTCCTCGCGTGCGAAGATGCTCGAGAAGATCACGCCGTCGTTGTTCGCGTCCAGGAGGGCGACCGCATAGCTGAGATCCCCCCCCATATCCTCGAACGCGCGGAATCGGACAGAGGCGACCCGCACAACCGACTTGCGGATGAACTGCCGAATGAGCTCGTTCTCCTCGAGAATGCGTGCATTTGTCGCAGCGATCTGCTCGACCTCGTGAATGTGGCCGACCAGCATCCCCTCCAGATCGTCCGCCTGTGTGCCGCGCATCATCTCACGGTAGCGGGCACGCATCGAGCTGAGACGTACCATGGTATAGACAACCAGAATCAATAAGACCAGAATGAGCAGCATCGAGGTCAGCAGGAGTGCCGGCTCGTGTGCTGCAATAAAATTGACGAGACTGTTCAAAAACAATGTTTTCTTCCTTCCCTATGTTCGGCATCAGACGGTAAAGGACTGCGTGGAAATCGCTCGCAGTGCCGCACGCTTGTCCTCCTTGGATGCGCCGTCCATGCCCGTGAGAAGCCCCAAAAGGCGTTCGAGATCATCGGCGGAGAAATAGCTGATCTCAAGCCGTCCCTTCCCCTTCTCGCGCCCCTCCTGTATGCGAACCTTTGTCCCGAGACTGCGCGTCAGGCGCTCCTCCGCCGCACGGACGAAGATATCCGGCGTACGCTCCTGCTTTTCCGTCTGTTCCCTCTTTTTGAGGGCGTTCGGGTCTTTGGCAAGACGCTTCACGAGGGCCTCTGCGCCGCGTGCCGAGAGTGCGTGCTCCTGGATGTACTCCGCCGCCTCGCGTTGGAGCGTATGACTCTCAAGTGCCAGGAGGGGGCGCACCTGCCCCATCGTAAGGACACCGTTTGCGATGAATGCCTGCACCTCGTCGGCGAGCCGCAGGAGGCGGACGCTGTTGGCGATCGCCGAGCGGCTGCGTGCCACACGCCGCGCCAGTTCCTCCTGCGAGAGGCGGAACTTCGTCAGCAGCTGCTCATAGGCGTATGCCTCCTCGATGGGGTTCAGATCCTCACGCTGGATGTTCTCGATGAGCGCCATCTCCGCCATCTGTTCATCCGATGCCGTATGCGTCACTGCGGGAACGTGTGTGAGTCCCGCAAGTCGTGCCGCACGCAGACGGCGCTCACCTGCGATCAGCTCATATTTACCGTCGCCAATGGCACGCACGGAGAGCGGCTGCAGGATGCCGTGGCGTGCGATGGACTCGCGCAGCTCCTCCAGTGCCGCCTCATCAAACTCACGGCGCGGCTGGAATCGGTTCGCCCGAATCATCTCCACGGGAATTTTGGCAGGATATACGGACGCGCCGGACGTGGCCTGCTCTGTGGCGGACGGCGGACAGGTCTCTGCGACGGCAGGCGCATCCGCCGCCGTCTGCCCTGCGATCATATTTTTCCCCAGGCCAAGTGCGCCGAGCCCACGCCCGAGACCGCCGGTCTTAGCTTTCTTCACGCTTCATGACCTCCCTCGCAAGCTCGATGTAGCTCTCCGCGCCGCGCGATGTGATGTCGTACGAGGTAATGGGCTGGCCGAAGGAGGGAGCCTCCGAGAGACGCACGTTGCGCGGGATCAGTGTCCCATAGAGTGTCGTGCCAAAGACGTTTTTTACCTCCTCGACGACCTGTGTCGCAATGCGCGTGCGCCCGTCGTACATGGTCATCACGACCCCCTGGACGGAGAGTGCCGGATTCGTACTCGCCTGCACGAGGCTGATCGTGTTCATCAGTTGCGCCACCCCTTCGAGTGCGTAGAACTCGCACTGGATCGGGATGAGAACTGCGTGCGCCGCCGTGAGGGCGTTCAGTGTGAGGAAGCCAAGGGACGGCGGGCAGTCGATGAAGATGTAGTCATAGTCGTGCGCGACGGTCGAGAGCGCATCCCGGAGGCGTGTCTCCCGCCGTGCAAGTGTGGCCAGCTCCACCTCCGC
>CALJPB010000379.1 GCA_937981305.1 uncultured Selenomonas sp. | reverse complement strand
CCCCTCATCCGTCTCCATCCCGTAGCTGTTCGCAAGGCGGATGAGCGTCGAGTAGAGCGCGCCCTTCTTCCCATAGAGCACGAGATCGCGGAACTTCAGATGCTGCTTGCGCATATGCAGTCCGATCAGCTTGAGGAGCGCGATGGAAAGATGCGGATGTTTCTCGAGATAGGACTGCAGCACGGGAAACTCGATCGCATAGACCTCCGATGCGCTGCGCGCCACAGCACTGAAAATATAGGTGGGGGTTTCCTCATAGAGCGGCAGCTCGCCGATGAGACTCCCCTTCGTCGCAAGGCGCAGCGAGAGCACACGCCCCGACGCACCGTATTTTACAATAAAGATATGTCCCGAGCGCACGATGTAGAAATAGCGCGCCGGCGTCCCCTCGCGAAACAGATACGCACCGTCATGCAGCGAAATCACTTTCCCGGGGATCGACTCCATCTCCCGAATCAGCGCCTCCTTGTCCACACGCCTCGCCTCCGTCCTTTCCATAGAGTTTACCTATTATATTTTTCAATATTATCGAAAAAACTGTTAAAAACCTGTGACATTCATCACATTCATAGAAAAAATTTTTCTATATAATCTTTTCATATCAATGTTATAGGAAACTCTGATAAGACATCCAGCAGAGTTCCACGATCATGGTAGGAGAGATGCAAATGGAAAGCAAGGACATCCTCGCTGTACTCGGCGAGAACCCGTCACGGCGTGATATTCTCACGCATTGGGATCCGGAGAATGAGACGTTCTGGAAAAAATACGGCGAGCGCATCGCCAAACAGAACCTCTACACCTCAACATGGGCGCTGACCCTTTCCTTCATTGCATGGACAATGTGGGCAACCATCGCGGCACAGCTCAATCAGATTGGCTTTCACTTCTCGGACAACGAGATCTTTACGCTCGCGGCACTGCCGGGACTCGTCGGTGCAACGGGGCGTCTCGTCTACACCTACCTCCCCGCCATGGTCGGCGGACGCAACTGGACGTTCATCTCGACGGCGCTGCTTCTCATCCCGCTCTTGGGACTCGGCGGTGCACTGAAGGACACCTCAACCACCTATGATACTTTTGTCCTGCTTGTCGCCGGCATCGGCATCGCGGGCGCAAACTTCTCGTCCTCAATGGCAAACATCGGCTTCTTCTTTCCGAAGTCGCAGAAGGGGCTTGCACTTGGCATCAACGCCGGCATCGGCAACCTCGGCGTGTCAATCATCTATTTGACCGCCCCCATGCTCCTCGGTGCGAGCTTCGGCGGCCTCTTCGGCGATCCGCTCATCAATGCGGCAGGCAAGGAGGTCTACATCCAGAACGTCTGCTACTTCTGGGCGATTCCGACGGCACTCACCCTCATCCTCGTCTGGATGTTCATGGACAACCTGCCCATCCCGAAGCAGAGCCCGCGCAGCATGATGTCGATCTTCGGCAACAAGCACACATGGCTCATCACCGTCATCTATACCTGCGGATTCGGTTCGTTTATCGGCTACTCCGCAGCGCTTGCCCTTCTTGTCAACCGCGAGTTCCCCGAAGTCTCGTTTGCCTATGCGGCATTCATCGGACCATTCATCGGCGCGGGCGTACGCCCCATCGGCGGCTGGGTCTCGGACAAGGTCAACAGCGGCTCGAAGGTCACGTTCTACTCACTGCTCCTCATGCTCGTCGCGTGTATCGTCACCATCATGGGCATTCAGGCGCACAACTTTGCCCTCTTCTTCGGCGCGTTCCTCGTCCTCTTCTTCTCGACGGGGTTCATCAACGCCGCCTCTTTCCGTATGATTCCGTTCGTCTTTGACAACCCTGTGCACGCCTCGCTCGTCACAGGCTTCACGGCGGCGATCGCGGCATACGGCGCATTCTTCATTCCGAAGCTGTTCGGTCTGTCGTATGCGACGCAGGGCAGTGTCATCCCCGCGTTCTACTTCCTCATCGGCTTCACGGTACTGACCATTGTCATCACATATGTATTCTACGCACGCAAGGGCTCGGGCATCAAGTGCTGAGCCACGTGTGAGCAAAGAGGCTGCCCGCGACAGGGCGGCTTTTTTATTGGGAAAATTTATGTGCCGCCCATATCCTCCATTTCACGCACACATCGGACTGTGGTATAATGGGCGAAGCATTGGGAAATAATCAGGGGGAATCATGGAAATCGAAACAATCAAAAATGCCGCGCAGGACAGCAACAAGATGCTGAACCATAAAATAAAGATCCTGCTCGACATCGGACAGACCCTCATGGAGAACGGAGCGGACTGCGCACGCATTGTGCGCGATATGCGCCGTGCGGCGGTACATCTCAGGATTCCCGCCGATCAGATCCAGTCACACGTCACCTACACGACGCTCATGCTCTGCGTCAGCGACGGTGACCGTTCCTTCACACAGTTCCGCAAATGTCTGAAACACGGGGTCAACCTTGCCGTCCTCGCCGCCGTCAGCAAACTTACCTGGCGCATCCTCCGCGGCAACACGCCCCTTGCACCAATCGAGCGTGCAATCAATCGCATCCGCGAGCGATCACTATGCTATCCTGACTGGGGCATCGCACTCGGTGCCGCCGTCGGCTCCGGAGGTTCATGCAAACTCTTTGGCGGCAGCTGGCTTGAGGCACTCGTCGCCACCATTGCAGCACTTATGGGGTTTATCGCCCACCGCACGAGCACAAGATATGCATTTAATCCATACGCCTGCGCCATGATTACAGGTTTTGTCGCAACGCTCGGCGCGTGGATCATCCCCGCCGCCCTCGGTCTGCCGACCATGTGGTACGCACTCGTCGCCTGTACGATCTTTCTGATGCCCGGATTCCCGTCCATCAACGCCGCAAGCGATATGCTGAACCGCTTCACGACCTCCGGCATGACGCGTGCGATGGACACCATGCTCATCATCGGCGGCATGACCTTCGGCATCGCCTTTGCCATCCTCGTTGCGGGCGTACACAACATCTCCGACGTGCACATACAGCCGACCGACACCTACCTCAATCAAGCGATTGCAGCGGCACTCGCAGCGGGCGGCTTCTCCGTCATGTTCAACACACCAAAGAAGCTGCTTGCCATCGTCGCCATCGAGGGCATTGTCACCATGCTGATCCGCAACGTCCTCATGCTCGAGTTCGGTCTGCCGCAGTCCATCGGCTCCTTCGCTGCCGCTGCCGTCGTCGGCATCGCCGCGCTCAAGATCATCCACATCGTCCATACGCCGAACACCCTGCTCATCATTCCGCCCGTCATTCCGCTCATCCCCTGTGTTCTCCTCTACCGTCTGCTCTTTGCCGTCCTGCACATCCAGACTATCTCCGTTGAGGAACTGCTTGAGGCTCTGCGTTTCGGCGTGAACGGCGTCACGATCATCCTCGCCGTCGTCGTCGGTGTCTCCATCCCGAACATCTTCATCCAGAAACGCATGGAGGCACAGCAGCAGCGCGAGATCGATGCCATCATCGCAACGCGGGAGGACGTATAGCCTCACGCATTTTCCCCGTACGGCATCTTTTCCACAGACGTTTCTCTTCATTTCTTCGCGCTTGTATTTATGTTATAATAATGCAGGCTTATAGTTTAGTGGAGAGAAAGGTGGTCTGTATACACATGACGCGGACACAAATCAAGAGCGCATCGGAGGATGACAACCGAACGCTCAACCACAAAATGAAAATCCTGCTCGACATCGGGCAGTCTCTGATGGAAAGCGGTGCAGACTGCGCACGCATCATACGGGACATGAGGCGTGCCGCAGCCCATCTGCGCATTCCCTCCGACCAGATCCAATCCCATGTCACCTATACCACGCTCATGCTGAACGTCACGGACGGCGAACGATCCTTTACCCAGTTCCGAAAGTGTATGAAGCACGGTGTCAACCTCGCTGTAATCGCAGCCATCAGCAAACTGACATGGCGTATCCTGCGCGGAAATACCCCCATGAACGCGATCGAAAACGCCGTTACCCGTGTCCGACAGCGCCCACGCAGCTATCCGGTATGGGCGGCGGCTCTTGGTGCTGCGATTGCCTCAGGGGCTTCGTGCTCACTGTTCGGCGGCAGTCTGCCGGAGTCGTCGGTCGCAACCGCTGCAGCCCTGATCGGGTTCATCGCCCACCGTCTCAGCATCCGAAATGAATTCAATCCCTACGCCTGCGCCATGATTGCCGCGTTTGCCGCCACCATCGTCGCATGGCTCATTCCGTTCGTTCTCGCTCTGCCGACCATGTGGTACGCGCTTGTTTCCTGTACCATTTTCCTCATCCCCGGATTCCCGATCATCAACGCTGCAAGCGATGTCATCAACCGCTTTATCTCCTCCGGCATGACGCGTGCGATAGACACCATGCTCATCGTCGGAGGCATGACCTTCGGCATCGCCTTCGCTATCCTGTCCACCGGCATTGCGAACATCTCCGATGTCCACATCCTCCCGACAGATGCCTACATCAGTCAGGCATTTGCCGCAGCACTTGCGGCGGGCGGCTTTTCCATCATCTTCAACACACCGAAAAAACTGCTCGCCATTGTCGCATTCGAAGGAATTGTGACCATGCTGATCCGCAACATCCTCATGAATGAAATCGGTTTATCGCAGGCGGTCGGCTCTTTCGTCGCTGCGGCTGTGGTCGGTATTTCCGCACTCAAAGTCATTCATATCGTCCATACACCAAACACACTGCTCATCATCCCGCCCATCATTCCGCTCGTTCCCGGCGTCCTGCTCTATCGGCTGCTCTTCGCCGTTCTCTACATTCAGACCATCTCCGCAGAAGAATTTTTGGAGGCACTCCGCTTCGGCATCAGCGGCATTACCATCATCCTTGCCATTGTCGTCGGTGTCTCCATCCCGAACATCTTCATCCAGAAACGCATGGAAGAACAACAGCAACGCGAAATCGACGCCATCATCGCGCGACGTGCAGCGGAGGAGTAACGCATACAAAAAATCATCGGTCGATTTTCGTACAGATGGTTTCTGCCTCATCATCGCGAAACAACATAGGGCGTACTGATAAAATCATAACTTTTATAAATTTAAGGAATGCCCGTATTTGCTTGTTCTGTCTGGTGTTGCGGGGATAATCAGGCACTTCTGCTTAAAAAAAAGTCACTTTTACTACTTGACAAAAGTGTCTGAATTATACTAAAATCCCAAATAGGGTATACCTTTAGAAATTCCCTAGCCGTTTCAAACCTTCTGTATTTTTATCTATCTGTAGTAGGAGGAAAAAAACATGATTGTTGGCGTTTCGAAGGAAATCAAGAACAATGAGTTCCGCGTCGGTATGACCCCTTCGGGTGTCGAGGCGATGCGCCGTGCCGGTCACACGGTCCTGATCGAAGAGGGTGCCGGTGTTGGCAGCGGCTTCACGGATGCCGATTACAAGGCTGTTGGTGCCGAGATCATCTCGGACAAGAAGGCTCTGTTTGATCGCTCTGAAATGATTGTTAAGGTAAAAGAGCCGCTTGCCGAAGAGTATGATCTCTTCCATGAGGGTCAGATCCTCTTCACCTACCTCCATCTCGCAGCTGAGCCCGAGCTCACCGAAGCTCTCCTCAAGAAGAAGGTTGTCGGTATTGCCTACGAGACGGTTATCGCAAAGAGCGGCCGCGGACTCCCCCTGCTTGCTCCGATGAGCGAAATCGCAGGTCGTATGTCCGTCCAGATCGGTGCGCAGTTCCTTGAGAGCCGCTATGGCGGCAGCGGCGTTCTGCTCGGCGGCATCGCGGGTGTCGCGGCAGGTCAGGTCGTCATCATCGGCGGCGGCAACGTCGGCACGAACGCAGCAAAAATTGCGGTCGGTCTCGGTGCACGCGTCACGATCATTGACCTCTCGATTGAGCGTCTGCGTTACCTCGACGAGATCTTTGGCGGTCGTGTCGTCACAGAGTACTCCTCGAGCTACAACATTGCAAAGTGGGTCAAGGAAGCAGATCTGCTCATCGGCTCGGTTCTCGTTCCGGGCGGTCGTACGCCGACCCTCGTCACCGAGGATATGATTAAGACGATGAAGAAGGGCTCCGTCGTTGTCGACGTTGCAATCGACCAGGGCGGCTCGATCCAGACCTGCGACCACTGCACGACGCACGAGAACCCGACGTTCGAGAAGCACGGCGTTGTCCACTACTCCGTCGCGAACATCCCGGGCGCTGTCTCCCGCACCTCCACGCTCGGCATCACGAATGCGACCATCGAGTATGCACTCGCTCTGGCAAACAAGGGCTACAAGGCTGCACTCCGCGATGTGCCCGGCTTCAAGTATGGTCTCAACACCATTGACGGACACCTCACGAACGAGCCTGTTTCGAAGGCACTGAACATTCCGTTCAAGCCCATCGACGAGTTCCTTGCGTAATTCTTTTTTCTGACTGCTGAGGGGCTGTTTCACTCCCATATGCTTCCATATGCGTTGTGAAACAGCCCCTTTCTTAGATGAAAACTGAAAGGATTTGCTTGGAGGTTTTTGTATGTTCTTTAAGAAAAAAACACTGGAGGACTTCAGTGCGCAGCGCGAGAACAGCGGAATGAAACGCACGCTGAGCACCGTTGACCTTACCTTCCTTGGCATCGGCGGCATCATCGGCTC
>CALJPB010000378.1 GCA_937981305.1 uncultured Selenomonas sp. | reverse complement strand
TGGCAGGCGGACGTATGACGGTGCGGCTGCCGGAATAGGTGGACAGGCGGACGGAGAGAACCTCTCTCCGTGCCGCTTTTTCTTTTTTTGCGAAACAAGGACGTTCGTGCTATAATGTATCCAAAGGTTCTATTTTCTTCATAATAAAAGGGGACGGAATATGCTCACCTGTATCACGCACTCTCCCGAGGAGACTGCGCATTTAGCGGGAACGATCGGTAAAATCATCCACGAGGGAACAGTCATCTGCCTTGACGGGGCACTTGGTGTTGGCAAGACGCTCTTTGTGCGTGCGCTTGCGCGGACGCTCGGTGTGGAGAGCGACGTGACGAGCCCCACGTTCAACCTTATGAACATCTACGAGGCTGCGTGTCCGATTGTGCATTTTGACCTTTATCGAATCGAATCCGAGGAGGAACTTGAGGACATCGGATTCTATGAGTACGTTGAGGCGACGGAGGGCATTGTTCTGATCGAGTGGGCGGAGAAATTCCCCAATGCGATGCCCGAGGATCGTCTGCAGGTGAACATCACGGCACTGGACGGGGAGGAGCGGCAGTTCACCTTTGCCGCCGAAGGGGAGCTGAGCACGGCTCTCTTGGAGGAGTTGAGCGATATTGTCAATCCTGAGCATTGATACCTCCTCGCAGGTCTCGAGCGTTGCCGTTCTGTCGGCGGAGCGCGTTGCGGCAGAGATCAGTATGCAGGGAGCACTGACGCACTCGGAGACGCTGATGCCGCACATCGAGACGGCGCTCCGTATGGCGCGTGTGGAAAAATCTGAACTCGAGGGCATTGCCGTCAGCATCGGCCCCGGTTCGTTCACGGGGCTGCGCATCGGACTTGCGTCAGCAAAGATGATGGCATATGCTCTGCACATTCCCCTCATCGCAGTACCGACACTCGAGGCGCTTGTCCATCACTATATCTGTGAGGGTGTGCGCCTCGTTCCCATGATGGATGCGCAGAAAGGAAATGTCTATGCGCAGGAATTTTCATGGCGTGCGGACGGCGATGCACTGATCCTGCAAGAGGAGCGTTCCCTTGCAATTATGCCGCTCACGGAGGTCATTGCGGGATTGGAGAACGCAGAGCAGCCTGTGATTTTGCTCGGCGATGCCATGCAGAAGAAAACGACGCTCGCACTTCCGGCAAATGTGCGCCTTGCTCCGATTCATGCGCGGATGCCGCGTGCGGCGTGTGTGGGGCTTGCGGCACTCACGCGGCTTGCACGCGGGGAGATGGACGATCCCGTGACCGTTGTACCGCTCTACCTGCGCCGCAGTGAGGCGGAGGTGCTGTGGGAGAAGCGGCATGGTACGGGGGCGGCGCAGTGATTCACTTTCGGGAACTCCTGCCCGCGGATGCGGAGGGGGTGGCGCGTATCGAGTCGGAGAGTTTTCCGACACCGTGGTCGCGTGAGGATTTCTGGCGCGAGGCATCGAATGACTTTGCCTGCTATATCGTTGCGCTAGAGGATGCGGAAATCATCGGCTTTGGCGGCTGCTGGATCTCGTTCGAGGAGGCGCAGGTGACGAATATCGCGCTGACCTCCGCGCAGCGGGGCAGAGGGCTTGGGAAAGAGCTCATGACGCGGCTGATGTGTGCAGCGGCTGCACGCGGCGCAGAGCGCATGACACTCGAGGTACGTCCGTCGAATACGCCCGCGCTGCGTCTCTATGAGGGACTGGGTTTTGCAGCGATCGGCGTGCGCAAGAAATACTATCAGGACAATGGCGAGGACGCGATCCTGATGTGGCATACGAAATTGAAGGAATTTGCAAATGAAAGATGTGCAGGAGAAACTGACGCTCGGGATTGAGACGAGCTGTGACGAGACCTCGGCGGCGGTGCTGCGCGGGACGCGTGAACTCCTCTCGTGTGTGATCGCGACGCAGATTCCGATTCATCAAAAATACGGCGGTGTCGTGCCCGAGATCGCCTCGCGCAACCACATTCTTAGTATCCTGCCCGTCATCGAGCAGGCACTTGCGGAGGCGGGGACGGAGCTCGCAGAGATCGACCAGATCGCCGTCACCTATGGACCGGGGCTCGTCGGGGCTCTCCTCGTCGGCGTGTCGGCGGCGAAATCGCTCGCGTTCTCCCTCGGTGTGCCGCTCATTGGGGTCAATCATCTGGAGGGGCACATCTTTGCGAACTTCCTCGCGACGGAGGATCTCACACCGCCCTTTATGTCGCTCGTCGTCTCGGGTGGGCATACGGCACTCGTCGATGTCGCGGATTACGAGACGTTCCGCCAGATGGGCAGGACGCGTGACGATGCGGCGGGCGAGGCGTTCGATAAGGTGGCACGCGTGATGGGGCTGCCGTACCCCGGCGGCCCCGAGATCGACAAGCTCGCCCGCGAGGGTGATCCCACCGCGATCGACTTCCCGCGTGCACTTGCACAGGAGGGAAACTACGAGTTCAGTTTCAGCGGACTGAAATCCGCCGTGTTGAACTACATCAACAGCGAGCAGATGAAGGGGCATGAACTGAACAAGGCGGATATCGCCGCCTCGTTCCAGTCCGCCGTTGTCGAGGTGCTCGTGCACAAGGCGTTCGAGGCGATTCACGAAGCGGGGCGCGATACCCTTGTCCTCGCGGGTGGTGTTGCGGCGAATAAGTCCCTTGAGACACGTCTGCGTGAGACGGCAGCGGCGGAGGGCATCCGCTATCTTTATCCGTCGCCGCGTCTCTGCACGGACAACGCTGCCATGATTGCCTGTCGCGGCGCGTATCAGGCGGCGGCAGGGAAGTACAGCGACCTCTATCTGAACGCCGTGCCGGGACTGGATTTTCAGTGAAATAATGTTGGGCTGATGTGTGGCGCATCGGCTCTTTTTATTTGTCCATAAGTCCTCATGACAAAGGGCAAGGTCTTTTCGTTGCATATATGAATCCCGTTCGTTATAATGAACCCTGTAAGCGGTCGAAAGGAGGCGGGCAGATGGAGCTGACGGCACGTATGCGGGCGATTCTGTCCGCTCTCCTCGCAGCAGACGGCTATGTACCCGCCGAGCGCATCGCCTCTGCCCTCGATCTCAGCGCACGCACCATTACGCGTGAGATGCACGGGCTCGAGATGGCACTGATGCCGTACGGCATTACACTTCTCAGACGCACGGGCGCGGGTTTTATGCTGACGGGGGATAAGGCGGATCTGATGCGGCTAAGGACGCAGATCTCCAAGGTAAATGTGCGCGGGGAATTGACCCCCGATCAGCGGCGTTCGATTCTCGTGACGCGTCTCCTCATGGCGGATGAGCCGCTCAAACTCTTTGCTCTGGCACGCATTCTGGACGTGACGGACAGCACCGTCAGTCACGATCTCGATCGGCTTCAGCCGTTTCTGGTGGAGCAGGGAATCACGCTTGTACGCCGTCCCGGACTCGGGGTTTACGTCGAGGGGGCGGAGCGGGACATCCGCAGTGCACTCGTCCGCATCATTCACGACTGTATGGATGAAAAGGAGCTGCTCGCGCTCGTCGCCGACGACGGTGCGGAGGGGGCAGCATCGGCGGCGGATCGGGCTCTGCTCGGTCTCGTCGACGGAGCACAGATACGGACGATTGACGATATCGTTGCCGAGGAGACGCACGGGCGGGACATCCCTGATACCGCGCGTGTCGGGCTGGTCGTCCATCTCGCGCTTGCCGTGCGGCGTATGCAGCAGCACGATGCGATTGTGATGGATGCGGGGACGCTCATAGAGTTGCGCCGCACGGAGGAGTTCGCGACAGCACGCATGATTGCGGCGCAGTTGGGCGCAGCATTTTCCCTCTCCGTCCCCGAGGCAGAGATCGGCTACATCACGATGCACCTCCTCGGTGCGCGTGGTACAGCTCTTCCGGCAGGGGCAGGGCGGGTGGACAACTTTCGCCTCGTACAGATCGCGCAGTCGATCATGCGTCTTGCCTCCGAAAAGAGCGGCGCGCCCCTCATCAGAAGCCGTACACTGCTCTCGGGTCTGGTGAATCACCTTGCCCCGGCACTGCATCGGCTGAAACTCCACATGGATATCCGCAATCCTCTGCTCGCAGAGGTGGAGGCGGAGCATCCGGAACTCATGGAGCTCGCACGGTACTCTACGCGCATGATGGAGGAGGAGGTTGGGACACCGCTTCCCGCCGATGAGATTGCATACATTGCCATTCACATCGGCGCAGCACTGACGGAGGCGGGCGGGGATCGCCCCGTTGTGCGCGTGCTTGTCGCGTGCCCTACGGGGCTTGGGACGAGCCGTCTGCTCGCAAGCCGCATCCGCCGTGCCTACGAGCGCATCCGCGTGGTAGGGGAGCTCTCCTCCCTCGCGCTCACGGCGCAGGAGATCACACGCCGCGCCGTTGACTTCGTCGTATCGACCGTTCCGCTCCCGCTGCTCCCCGTACCTGTCGTCGTCGCGAGTGCGTTTCTGACCGCATCCGATCGGGCGCGGATCGACGCTGTTCTCGCCGCCTGTGTGCCGCAGTCTGCCATTGAGACGCAGGAAAAGCCGCAGTTCAGCGAGGCGATGGCAGAGATTCATTGCCTGAGCGGTGCGATCCATGCGCTGCTTACGGGCTTTCGACTGTGTGCGGATGTACGGGTGCAGACACTGCCGCAGTTGGCAGATGCGGCGGCGCAGCTCCTTGTATCGGAGGGGTCGGCTGATGTTGCAGCGGCACTTCTCAGACGTGAGGAAATCGCGCCCACATGGGTCGCGCCGCAGATGGTTTTGCTTCACACAGAGGCAGATATGCTGCGCATCCCGCAGTTCGGCATTCTTCGTCTTGCGCAGCCGCTTCCCTACGGGGCGGACACAGTGCATACGGCACTCGTTATGCTTGCTCCGACAGAGACGGCGGCAAAGCAGCTCCTTGGGATGATCTCGGCGCAGATTGCGGAGCGTCCGAACTTCACGGATATCCTCGCGCATGGGGACGCGGATGAGATACACCGTACACTGGAATACGTTTTTGAAGAGCATTTCCGTGAAAGACTGGAAGAGCTCTTGTAGATAATTTTTTGAGGTCTATTTATTAGGGAAGCACTGATAAATTCAGCCACGCCATCTTGACGCATCTTTTTTGCCCGCACT
>CALJPB010000377.1 GCA_937981305.1 uncultured Selenomonas sp. | reverse complement strand
ATCTCCGACATCGCGGAGAATTTTCAGCCCCTCAAGCCCGAGCCCCTGAAAGTCATACGGGCTCGTACGCGGCTTAAACGCACCGCCGCGCAGAAACTCTGCCCCCGCTGCCTTGACCTTGACCGCAACCTCATAGAGTTGGTCGTAACTCTCGACCGAGCATGGCCCCGCCATAACAGCAAGCTGCTCACCCCCGATAGGAAAGCCTGCCACATCCACAATCGTATCCGCCGGATGGAAATCACGGCTGACCAGCTTATACTTCTCCGTAATGCGAACTGTTTTTTCAACACCATCCATCATATTCATCTCAAGTCCCGCAATGAGCTTCTTATCGCCAATTACACCGATGATAAAGCGATCCTCCCCCTTCGACAGATGTGTGCGAAGCCCTGCCTGTTCAATTTTCGCCGTGACCTGGTCAATATTCGCCTGTGTGGCTCTCGGATTCATAACAACAATCATAATGCGCCTCCATCATACCTTGATCATAGCAATTTCGTCACAGTTCGGATACTTCGGGCAGTCAATGCACTCTTTCCAAACCTTCTGCGGCAGTTCCTCCCGGCTGATGCGGATAAAGCCGAGCTTGCGGAAAAAGTCGGGCTTATAGGTGAGCGTAAACACCTTCTCGATGCCGAGCGCATCCCCCTCTGCGAGCAGGCGGCGCACAATCTCCGCACCGATCCCCTGCCGCGTATGTTCGGGCGCAATCGCCATCATGCGCACCTCGGCGAGCCGATCCCACATGATATGCAGTGCGCCGACACCGACAACAGTCCCGTCATCCTCTGCAACAATCATGTCACGCAAATTTTCATAGAGAGTGTTGCGCGAGCGCGGGAGCATCTCTCCCTGTGCTGCATAGATATGCACGAGTCCGTAGATGGACTCAATATCATCAAACCGTGCCTTTCGGTAAATCATGCCCTCACGCTCCCTTCTCCAATGCAGTTAAATGGCACTCGGACAGACCGGTGCGAGCGGGCACTCCCCGCAGAGCGGCTTACGCGCCTTGCAGCGCTGACGTCCGTGCAGGATCAGCCAGTGATGTGCGTCGCTCCAATCCGTGCGCGGGATTGCCTTTTGCAGCCCTTTCTCCACCTCAAGCGGGGTCTTGCCGACCGCAAGGCGCAAACGGTTCGCCACGCGGAACACATGTGTATCAACCGCAATCGCAGGCGCATGAAACGCAACGCTCATCACGACATTCGCCGTCTTGCGCCCGACCCCGGGGAGTTTTTGCAGTGCCTCGAAATCGGCGGGAACCTCCCCGCTGTATTCCTGTAAGAGGATATGGCAGGTCTCCAGAATATGCTTTGCCTTCATACGAAAGAATCCACAGTCATGAATCGCCGTTTCGAGCTTCACCTGCCCAAGTGCGGCAATCGCTTCCGGCGTATTCGCATATTGAAACAGCCGTCCCGTTACCACATTCACACGCACATCCGTACACTGCGCCGACAGAATCACCGCGATGAGGAGCTCGAACGGTGTCTTGAACGTGAGAGCCGGCTTTGCATTCGGATAGAGCTCCCGCAGGATACGCAGTTGCTCCGCCTTAATGGCTTTCGTTACTCTCATATCAGTTCGTCAGCGACCTCGTCGGCGCGGGAATCCGCCCTCCGCGCGCGATGAACGCCGCCGAACTGAATCCGCTGCGCACGGGCACAATCGGCGAATAGCCGAGGAGCCCGCCAAACGATACGCCCTCGCCGACCTTCTTGCCCGGTACAGGGATCACACGCACCGCCGTCGTCTTATTGTTCACCATGCCAATGGCCGCCTCGTCCGCGATGATGGCAGAGATCGTTGCCGCAGACGTATCGCCCTCAATCGCGATCATATCGAGACCGACCGAGCAGACACAAGTCATCGCCTCAAGTTTCTCAATCGAAAGGCTGCCGCGCTCCACCGCATCAATCATCCCCTCATCCTCGCTCACGGGAATGAATGCCCCCGAGAGCCCGCCGACATGGGAGCTCGCCATAAGCCCGCCCTTTTTCACCGCGTCATTGAGAAGTGCAAGTGCCGCCGTCGTTCCCGGCGCACCGCACGCCTCAAGCCCCATCTCCTCGAGGATGCGCGCAACACTGTCACCGACTTCCGATGTCGGCGCAAGCGAGAGATCGATGATGCCGAACGGCACGCCCAGGCGGCGCGACGCCTCGCGTGCGACGAGCTGTCCCACGCGCGTTATCTTGAACGCCGTGCGTTTGATCGTCTCAGCAATCTCTGTAAAGTCCGCGCCCTTGAGATCCTCAAGCGCGTGCTTCACGACACCGGGTCCGCTGACCCCCACATTGATGACACGGTCGCCCTCGGCAACGCCGTGGAATGCCCCCGCCATAAAGGGGTTGTCCCCCGGTGCATTGCAGAACACAACGATTTTGGCGCAGCCGATAGCCTCCTGCTCGCGCGTCAGCTCCGCCGTGCGCTTGATGACCTCACCCATCTCGCGCACCGCATCCATATTGATGCCCGCCTTCGTCGATCCGATGTTCACCGACGAGCAGACAATGTCCGTCGCTGCCATCGCCTGCGGGATCGAATCAATGAGTACGCGGTCGCCGTGCGTCATCCCCTTTTCGACGAGCGCGGAAAAGCCGCCGATGAAGTTGACCCCGACCGCCTTTGCCGCACGGTCAAGTGCTTCCGCCACGGGCACAAACGAATCCGTCTGACACGCGTCTGCCGCAATCGCAATCGGCGTGACAGAGATGCGCTTGTTGATGATGGGGATGCCGTACTCCGTCTCAATGTCCTCGCCCGTACGCACGAGGTACTCCGCCGAGCGCGTAATCTTCTCGTAGACATTCTGGCAGAACTTGTCAATATTCGGATGCGCACAGTCGCGCAGGGAAATCCCCATCGTGATCGTACGCACATCGAGGCGGTTCTCCGTAATCATCCGATTGGTTTCACGGATGTCGTCAAATGTAATCACTCTGCCGCTCCTCGCTCAAATGCTGTGCATGACCTGAAAGATCTCCTGGTGCTGGAGCTTGATCTCAAGACCGCGCTCCTCCCCCTTCTTCCGCAGAAGTTCCTGCAGCTCCTTCAGGCGAATCTCTGCATCGTCCGGCATCTCGGCAATCATGACCATGTTGAAGAAACCATCCATAATGTTCTGGTTCACATTCATGATATTCACGCGCTGCTCCGCGAGAATCCCGCTCACCATCGCCACAATACCGACCTGATCCCGCCCGACAATCGTCACAACCAGCTTCATCGTCGTCACTCCTCATCGAAAAAATAAGCATTCGCACCATTCGGAGCGAATGCGGCATAGCGTAAATTTTATCAGAAAATGCAGAGAGCGTCAATCATTACACAAATCAGTCATTCGAGCAAATACATCGCGAGCCCAGAACCGCTGCTTCTTCCGTCCCCGATGCCTTTCCACGGCAGATCGCCTGTGTCATCGT
>CALJPB010000376.1 GCA_937981305.1 uncultured Selenomonas sp. | reverse complement strand
CGTGTAGAGACCGTTCTCCTCGAGTTTCTTTGCGTACCCTCTGCCAACGCGCCAGAAATCCGTGAGGGGGCGATGTGTCCAGAGGCGTTTGCGGTAGCTCATCTCATCCAGCTGTGCGATACGCACGCCATCCGCATCTGCCTTCATATGCTTTGCTACAATATCCATTGCGACCTTTGCAAGGTAAAGATTCGTCCCAATGCCCGCCGTTGCGGTAATGCCCGTCTCACGCAGCACCTCACGGATGAGCCGCATGGCAAAGTCGTGCGCTGAGATATTTCCCGTATAGAGATAGCTTGTTGCGTCGATGAAAACCTCGTCGATGGAGTAGATGTGGATGTCCTCGGGGGAAATATGACGCAGATATATTTCGTAGATCCGCATACTGTAGTCCCTATAGAGCGCCATGCGCGGCGGTGCGATGTGGTAGGCAATGCCGAGCGCGGGATTTGCCGCAAGCTCCCTGGCATCCGTTGTTTCCCCTATGAGTACACGCTGTGGAGCATGATATTTGCGCCGTGCATTTGCCTGCTGTACGGCGCGGATGACCTCAAAGAGACGCGGACGGCCGCCAATGCCATGTGCTTTGAGTGCGGGGGAGGCGGCAAGGCAGATCGTCTTGCTCGTTCGGCTCTCATCCGCAACAACGAGATGCGTCGTCAGCGGGTTGAGTCCACGCTCCATACACTCGACAGAGGCAAAGAATGCCTTGAGATCAATGGCGATATATGTCCGTTCCGTCAGCTTCATACGCGCACCTCCTTTTATATAGTATAGCACGAATGTTTGTAGAATGTAAATAAAGGAAAAAAGGTATTCATGTCGAATTCTTTTGCAAGGAAAGAAAAAGGAGCGAGACACATGAAGATCATTGTTACGGGTGGCGCGGGGTTTATCGGCGCGAATTTTGTATACTACGAGCTGCGTGAGCATCCCGAGGATGCGATTGTCTGCTATGATGCGCTGACCTATGCGGGGAATCTGGCGACGCTCGATGCGGCGCGTGAGCATCCACAGTTTTCGTTTGTGCGCGGTGACATTGCCGACCGTGCGGCGGTCTATGCGCTCTTTGAACGTGAGCAGCCGGACATTGTCGTGAACTTTGCGGCGGAGTCCCACGTCGACCGTTCGATTGAAAATCCGGAAATTTTCTTGCAGACGAACATCATCGGGACGAGCGTGCTGCTCGATGCCTGCCGTAAGTATGGGATCAAGCGGTATCATCAGGTTTCGACGGATGAGGTCTATGGAGATCTGCCTTTGGATCGTCCCGACCTGCTCTTTACGGAGGATACGCCGCTCCATGCATCGAGCCCGTACTCCTCGTCGAAGGCATCTGCCGATCTCCTTGTACAGGCGTATGCAAGGACGTATGGCGTACCTGTGACCATCTCGCGGTGCTCAAACAACTACGGTGCATATCAGTTCCCCGAAAAGCTGATCCCGCTCATGATGATTCGCGCCACGCAGGGGGAGAAGCTGCCCGTCTATGGTGACGGACTGAATGTGCGTGACTGGCTGCACGTTGACGATCACTGTGCCGCGATTGATGCGATCCTGCGACGCGGGCGCGAGGGCGAGGTCTACAACGTTGGCGGTCATAACGAGCGGTCAAATATCGAGGTCGTTCGAACGATTCTGAGAGCTCTTGGGAAAGGTGAGGATCAGATCACCTACGTCACCGACCGCAAGGGGCATGACCGCCGCTATGCAATCGACCCGACGAAGATCGGCCGCGAGCTCGGATGGCAGCCCGCGACGAAGTTCGATGACGGCATCCAATCGACGATTGCGTGGTATCAGGAGAACGAAGCGTGGTGGGCGGACATCCTCAGCGGTGCGTACGAGAAGCGCAATGCAGAGGCTTGAGCATCTCCCTACACGCAAATTCAGTATTGACAAGGGGGGCACTTTTCGCTATACTAGCCTTTGTCAGCGCGAAACGCGCGGGGGCATAGCTCAGCTGGGAGAGCGCTTGCATGGCATGCAAGAGGTCAGGGGTTCGATCCCCCTCGTCTCCACCATAGGGTATTCAGGCGGCTTTCTGCTTAGGCGCAGAAGCCGCTTTTTGTTTTAGAGAAAATACGGCAGGGATTCTCCTGTCGAAGGGAGGCTGCGGCATGGGCGAACTGCCGAGCATACATCAGTTGGAGTGTTTCATCATTTACGGCAGGGTTAGGAATTTCTCGCTTGCCGCACAGGAAGCGAACATCACGCAGTCGGCGTTCAGCGTGCAGATGAAGAAGCTCGAAGAGGCGGTCGGCGTCACTTTGATCCGCCGCTCGACGCGCGGCAGCGACTTGACGGAGGCGGGCACGGCGTTTCTGGCGAAGGCGC
>CALJPB010000375.1 GCA_937981305.1 uncultured Selenomonas sp. | reverse complement strand
CTCGTTGATACCACATACCACTTGAATCATGGTCTCCAAGGTCTTTCTCTTGCCCTCCCTCTCGGCAATTTGCTCATCCAACCTCGCTAGATGCCCCTGCTTTTCCACATAGAGTGCGCGAATCTCATTTTCCTGTTTCAGATACGCCGTCTGATCCTGTGCCACCCGTGCATTCTCGCGAATCAGTGTTTCAAGACGTTCTGCCAAAACACTGAGTTCCTGCTCTATTCTATTACGCTCCTCAGTCAGCTCCTCCAGCTGGCAAACACTGTCGATCAGGGAGCGGAGTTCCACAATCACCTTCTCTTTGACTTCCACCAAGGAGTTCAGTGCCTTGACGAAAATCTGTTTGATTTCCTCCTCCGTCAAGTGCCTCGTACTGCACGGCTTGCCCTTGTGGGCATATTTCTTGTTGCAGCGGTAGATGACCCTGCGGTACTTATCCGTCGAATGCCATACCTTCGCCCCGTACCAACCGCCGCAGCAGCCGCATTTGATTTTGTTCGCGAAGATGCTCACACCGCTGTGCTTACTGCCGTTTTCCCGCGCCTTGATTTCTGTCTGCACAAAGTCGAATAAGTCCGGCGGGATAATCGCCTCGTGGTGCTCTTCCACATAATACTGCGGAATCTCGCCCGTATTCTTCCGTCTCGTTTTATCGAGGAAGTCCGCCGTATACTCTTTCTGGATCAGCGCATCGCCACGATACTTCTCGTTGGTGAGGATGGAGCGCACTGTGGAAATGTACCACTTGTCCTTTCCCGATGGGGATTTGAGGCCGCGCTTCTCCAGTTCCTTGGTAATCGCATAGAAGGATCGCCCGCCAAGGAAGAGTTTGTAGATGAGCTTCACCACTTTCGCCTGTTCTTCGTTGATTTTGAAATCCTTGTCATAGCCGAGAAACGCGCTGTAGCCCACACTGGTCTTGCCCTCGGCGAACTGCTTCCGCTTGCCCCATGTGGTGTTCTCCGAGATGCTGCGGCTCTCCTCCTGAGCCAGGCTGGACATAATCGTTATAAGGAGTTCTCCGCGCGTGTCGAACGTCCAAATGTTCTCTTTTTCAAAATAGATCTCTACGCCATGTTCTTTGAGCTTTCGGACGTTCTGCAGAGAATCCACAGTGTTCCGCGCAAAACGGCTGACGGACTTTGTAATGATAAGATCAATCTTGCCGGCAAGGGCATCCTCGATCATCTGGTTGAAGCCGTCACGCTTCTTTGTGTTGGTGCCGCTGATTCCCTCGTCCGAATACATGCCGACGAAATCCCAGTCTGCACGGCTCTCGATGTAGTTCTTGTAATGCGCCATCTGCATTTCATAACTGGAAGCCTGTTCTTCATGATCGGTCGAAACTCTGGCATACCCTGCCGTTCTGCGCCGCCTTGGTTCTGCCGTAACCTCAGAGCGAAAGATTTTAGGGCTTGCTGGGATTACCCGCACTGTCTTTGCCATCGGTATGCGCCTCCTTCTTTGAGTTGAAATATGACTTCATCGTCGGATATGATGATCCGGTCGACGTTCTGCACGACCTTCCCCTCATAACCATCGTCGAACAAGGATTCTGCCGCTTCCTTTAGTTCGGATTCGGTCAATCTCCTCAGTTGGCATTTCGTGCGCGGCTGACTGCAAGCCCACACCTTAGTTCCCTTCGTCCAAGTGTCACGCTCACACTTGCTGCCGCAGGAAGCGCAGTAGACTTTATTGGTGAAGGGATTGCTGCCGCGCTGCCCGGTGTAGATTCGGGCAGTCTTTTTTATGTGACCGTTGATTAGGTGAAGTGTTGTGGTAAACTAAAATTGTAACGATTGAGTCTAAAGTCAGCGGTCTTAGGAAAGGAGTTTTTATTCTTGCCACAACAGTATGAACCTGAG